>CAYYYC010000084.1:0-906 GCA_964475695.1 uncultured Rubrivivax sp. | reverse complement strand
GGGCAAGTCCACCCTTTTCAACGCCCTGACCAAGGCCGGCATCGCGGCGGAGAACTACCCGTTCTGCACCATCGAGCCGAATGTGGGCGTGGTGGAGGTTCCCGACCCGCGGCTTGCGCAGCTGGCCGAGATCGTCAAGCCGGAAAAGGTGGTCCCCGCGATTGTGGAGTTCGTGGACATCGCCGGATTGGTGGCCGGCGCTTCCAAGGGTGAGGGGCTGGGCAACCAGTTCCTGTCGCACATTCGTGAGACCGATGCGATCGTCAATGTGGTGCGCTGCTTCGAAGACCCCAATGTGGTCCATGTCGCCGGGCGGGTGGACCCGATCGCCGACATCGAAGTCATCCAGACAGAGCTGTGCCTGGCAGACCTGAGCACTGTGGAAAAGGGTCTCCAGCGCTACGGCAAGGTGGCCAAGGCCGGCGGCGACAAGGAGGCCCTGCGCGTTGTGGAGGTGCTGCGGAAGTGCGAGGCCGCGCTCAACCAGGGCCTTCCCGTGCGCTCGATCGACTTCTCCAAAGAGGAAAGGCTGGTGCTCAAGCCCCTGTGCCTCATCACCGCCAAGCCCGCCATGTTCGCCAAGACCGAGTCGGAACTGGCGGACATGAACGAGGAAGACAGGGGACTTTTCCTGGCCGAGATGGGTCAAGAGGAGCCCGGTCTGAACCGGCTGATCCGTGCGGGGTATCAGCTCCTGGGGCTCCAGACCTACTTCACGGCCGGGGTCAAGGAAGTGCGCGCCTGGACCGTTCCTGTGGGCGCCACGGCGCCGCAGGCCGCCGGCGTGATCCACACCGACTTCGAACGCGGATTCATCCGCGCCGAGACCATCGCCTTCGGCGACTACATCGCGCTCAGGGGCGAGACGGCCGCCAAGGAGGCGGGGAAGATGCGCGCCGAAGGCAA
>CAYYYC010000083.1:0-8772 GCA_964475695.1 uncultured Rubrivivax sp. | reverse complement strand
GTGACATCCATCTGTCTGCCCACTCAGCACATGCCCTGAGCACGTGCACACAGCTACGTGCCTGGATGGTGCCACTGCTGCAGCCTGCTGCCAGCTGCAAGCCACCGCCTTCGCTGATGGTAAAGGCAAGGCCGCGGACAAAGGCCGTGCAGCGGCGCTCTGGTGGTGGGGCTAATGCACTGGGCAGTTGCCAAACATACAGCAATGCACAGGCAGCCTCATCCCAGACCTGCAGCCCAGCCCCATTAGCAAGGACCAGCAGCGTGCAGCCCTCGGAGAAGGGGATGAGGCCGAAGATCGAGAAGGCCATACGTGAAAGCGCCCTGGGTCTCAACCCCAGCGCTCAGGGCGATCTGCTGCGTGTGCCCATGCCTGCCTTGACCGAAGAGCGGCGCAAGGAGCTTACGAAGGTTGTCCGAGCTGCTGGCGAAGATGCAAAAGTCGCTGTTCGCAACCTCAGGCGAGACGGCAATGACCAACTCAAGCGTCTGGTCAAGGACAAGCTGGCCAGCGAGGACGAGGAGCGACGGGCTCAGGACGATATCCAGAGACTGACCGACCGAACCGTGGCTGAGATTGATCGTCTCGTCCAAGGCAAGGAAGCCGAGATTCTGGCCGTCTGAGCTCTCAAGGCCGAGCCGCACCGCGTGAACTCCATCGGCCCGTCTCCCACTCCCGCCACGCCTCGGCATGTGGCCATCGTCATGGATGGCAACGGTCGCTGGGCGACCCAGCGCGGCTTGCCCCGGCTCATGGGGCACAAGGAGGGGATCGAGGCTCTGGTCAGGGCGGCCCAATCCTTTTCGCGGCGAGGCGTGGAAATCCTGACCGTCTATGCGTTTTCGACCGAGAACTGGAGCCGGCCACAGTCCGAGGTGGCTGGGCTCATGGCTCTGGTGCCCACGGCGATCAAGGCCCATCTCGGCGAACTCTCCGCACAGGGGGTGCGGCTTCGAGCGGTGGGTGACCTCAGTGTGCTCGTGCCCAGGGTGCGCCACGCGTTTGCCCGTATGGAGCAGGAGACCGCTGGCAACCGGCGGCTGCTGCTCAATGTCGCCTTCAACTATGGTGGCCGCTGGGATGTGCTGCAGGCCTGTCGCCGCGCGCTGGCCCAGGGTTTGGATCCCCAGTCTCTGGACGAAAAGACGCTGGGCAGCTTCATGGCACTGGCCGATGTGCCGGACCCCGATCTGCTCATTCGAACGGGCGGTGAGTGTCGGCTGAGCAACTTCCTGCTCTGGCAACTTGCCTATGCCGAATTGTTCTTCACCGAGAGGCTGTGGCCGGAGTTCGACGATGGCGATGTGCAGCAGGCCCTGGCTTTCTACGCATCGCGCGAGCGGCGCTTCGGTGCCCTCCCAGGCCACCGGCAGCCGACGCCGCAGGCGCACCCGTCGTTCCCGGAAATCGGGCGTGGCCGAGGGGTCGCCTCTCATGGCTGACTCCACGCCCTGCGGTGTCATGCCGTTCAGGCGATCCAGGCTGTGGCCTCGCCCATGCTGAAGCTGCGGGTGGCCACGGCCGTGGCGTTGCTGGCACTCCTCTTGCCAACGCTCGCGCTGGATTCGATCGTTCCCTTCGGCCTCTTTGCCCTGGCTCTGGCGGTTGCGGCGACGTGGGAATGGGGCCGACTCAACGGACTGTCGGGGCGCAAGGCGATCCTCTACTCCGCTCCCTTGGGCGTGATGGCGATCGTGATGCTGAGCACCGACGCGCTTGTCGGCAGGCCCGGCCTGCTGTGGGTCTGGGCCGTGGTGGCGTGGGCGGCGCTGTTGGCCATTGTTCTTCCTCAGGGCCCTGATGCCTGGCGACGATTGCCGGCCATGGGCAGGCTTGCGCTGGGGTGGCTTGTCATGTCAAGCACCTGGGCGTCGCTGACCCTGGCCAGGCAGGCCGGCGTGGATTTTCTGCTTTCCGTTCTTTGCCTCATCTGGGTTTCGGACATCTCGGCCTACTTCGCGGGGCATCGATGGGGTCGCCGTCGCCTGGCCCCTTCCTTGAGTCCCGGCAAGACCTGGGAGGGGGTGGGCGGCGCCTGCGTCGGTGTCCTGGCCCTGGCTGTCGTGTGGATGGCAATCGAGCCACTGTGGTCGCCCGAGCGCGGCAGTGTCTTTTCCAGGGCTTTGCGGGACTTCGGTTGGCTGGGGCTTGTCGTTGCTTGCGCCGGCCTTGTGGCATTGGGGGTGCTTGGCGATCTGTTCGAGTCGCTGCTCAAGCGGGCCGCCGGCGTCAAGGACAGCAGCTCTCTGTTGCCCGGGCATGGGGGCGTCTTGGACCGGGCAGACGCCTTGCTGCCGGCCCTTCCCGCGGCGATGGCGATCCTGGCCCTTGGAGGGGTTCGATGAGCGGGCGCATGAGGTTGGCCATCCTGGGGTCCACCGGTTCCATTGGCACCAACACGCTGGATGTCGCGGCGCGCCACCCTGAGCGTATCGAGATCTTTGCCTTGTCTGCCCACAGTCGCACGGACGATCTCGTGGCGCAGTGTCTGAAATGGCGTCCCCGCCGGGCTGTGGTGACTGATGAGCGCAAGGCTGCCGATGTCCGCCGTGTCCTGCGCGAGCAGGGCTGCCCCACGGAGGTCCTGGAAGGCGCTCAGGCCCTGTGCGAGGTGGCCTCGGACCCCGAGGTGGATGCCGTGATGGCCGCTGTGGTTGGCTCAGCCGGCCTGCCTTCTTGTCTGGCTGCGGCCCGCGCCGGCAAGCGCCTCTTGTTGGCCAACAAGGAGGCCTTGGTGGTGGGTGGAGCCGCATTCATGAAGGCGGTCGAGCAGGGCGGTGCCACTCTCATCCCCATCGACAGCGCGCACTCGGCGATTTTTCCATGTCTGCCGGAAGACCGTCGAGCCTGGTCCTCGCATGTCGACCACATCATTCTGACCGCGTCTGGCGGGCCATTCCGCCAGCGCGATCCGGCTTCCTTGGCCGGCGTGACGCCCGAACAGGCCTGTGCACATCCGACCTGGGTCATGGGGCGCAAGATTTCAGTGGACTCGGCCACGATGATGAACAAGGCGCTGGAGGTGATCGAGGCCCGATGGCTCTTTGGCCTGCAGCCCGACCGCATCAGGGCGGTCATCCACCCTCAAAGCATTGTCCACTCCATGGTCGTTTGCAGGGACCAGTCCGTGCTGGCCCAACTGGGCACTCCGGACATGCGCGTGCCCATTGCCTATGGGCTGGCCTGGCCGCAGCGGATCGAGTCAGGCGCTGAGCGACTGGACTGGATGTCCGTGAAGGCCCTGACTTTCGAGCAGGCCGACCAACGGCGGTTTCCGTGCCTGTTTTTGGCGTGGGATGCTCTGGCCCGACCGGACGGCGCATGTGCCGTGCTCAATGCGGCCAACGAAGTGGCGGTCGAGCACTTCCTGCAGGGTCGGATCGCCTTCCTGGACATCCCCGCGCTCAATCGCCGGGCGCTGGATGAAATCGACCCCGGGCTGGGTCTGGATCCGGGGTTGGAGGACCTGCTCGAACTCGACGCGCGGACCCGTGCAGAGGTGGCCCGATGGGCATCGCTTCTGAGCCGCTGAGATGGAGACGAGCCGAGCATGACCACCATTGCAGCTTTCCTCGTGGCCATCCTGCTTCTGGTCACTGTCCACGAATGGGGCCACTACCGGATGGCCAGGGCTTGCGGCGTGCGGGTGTTGCGCTTCTCGGTGGGGTTCGGGCCCGTGCTTTGGAGGCGCCAGACGCAGCCTGAAGGCACCGAGTGGGTGGTTTGCGCCCTCCCGCTGGGGGGGTATGTCCGTATGCTCGATTCGCGAGAGGGCGATGTGGCGCCACAGGATCTGCCCCAGGCATTTGATCGGCGGCCTCTGCTTGCGCGCTCCTTGATCGTTGCGGCGGGCCCCTTGGCCAACCTGGTGCTGGCGGTCTTCCTGTATTGCATTGCGGCGTGGTGGGGAACCCAGGAGCCCGTGGCGCGCGTGGCCAGTCCGCTCGTTGGCAGCCTGGTCCAGCGTTCTGGCCTTCTGGCCGGAGATCGGGTGCAGCGGGTCTGTGAGGCGGGCGGCGCGCCGCACTCCATCAATGACGAGAACCGTTGTGTGGAAGTGCGCTCGCTTGCGGAGTTGCACTGGGCCTTGACCCGTGCGGCGTTGGACCGAAGGGCGATCGAGCTCCAGGTCAGCGGCGGCCGCCGGATTCGGCTGGATTTGACGACCTATCCCGGCCCGGTGGACGACCAGTTCCTGCGCGGGATCGGCCTGACAGGAGCCTTCAGCGAGGCGGTCATCCAGCGTGTGATCGAAGGCGGCGCGGCCGCTGAATCCGGGCTCATGGCTGGCGACCTCGTGCTGTCCGTCGATGGGATTGCGGTTGTGGATGCCGCGGGGCTGCGGGCGAGGATCAGGGGCACCGGCGCCGGATCCACCGGCGCGCAGGAGGCTGCGTCCCAACGCTGGTCTGTTCTCAGACAGGGCCGGGAGTTGACTCTCGAGGTCCGGCCGCGGATTGCGCAGTTGCCCAACGGCGATCGGGTTGGGCGGGTGGAGGCCGCGATCGGCGGCACGCCGGAAACGGCGTTTCTGAGCCTCGGGCCGATTCAGGCTCTCAGGCATGGGGTGGACCAGGCCTTGGAGATGTCATGGCTGACCGTGCGCATGGTTGGCCGCATGCTCCTGGGCGAGGCCTCGCTGAAGCAACTCTCGGGGCCGCTGAGCATCGCAGATGCTGCGGGTCAGTCCGCGCAGGGCGGCGTCGCGCATTACCTGGGCTTTCTCGCCGTGGTGAGCATCAGCCTCTTCGTGCTCAATCTGCTGCCCTTGCCGATGCTCGACGGCGGGCACCTCATGTATCATCTTTACGAATATTTCTCTGGCCGTGCCCCCTCTGATGTCTGGCTTGAGCGCATGCAGCGCGCCGGCATTGTTCTCCTGCTGGCCCTGATGGCCTTGGCGTTGGGCAACGACGTCATGCGCCTGTTGGGTCTGAACTGACTTCCACCCATGCCACTTGCCGTTCCTACGCAGCGTCTCAACTCCCTGATGGCCTGTGTGGCCGCTGCGGTGTCCGTCACCCTGCCGTCCTTGGCCTGGGCGATCGATCCCTTCACGATCAAGGACATACGGGTTGAGGGCCTGCAGCGCTCCGACCCCGGCACGGTGTTTGCCTCGCTGCCGTTTCGGGTGGGTGACACTTACAACGAGGAGCGTGGCGCTGCGGCGGTTCGAGCCCTGTTTGCGTCGGGCCTGTTCAAGGATGTGCGCCTGCAGATCGAGGGCGATGTTCTCGTGGTGGTTGTCGAGGAGCGGCCCATCATCGGGACCGTCGACTTCGTGGGCATCAAGGAGTTCGAGAAGGACACGCTGGTCAAGGCGCTCAAGGATGCCGGCATTTCGGAAGGACAACCGTATGACCGCGCCGTCGTCGATCGCGCAGAGCAGGAGATCAAGCGCCAGTATCTGACGCGCAGTTTTTACGGGGCCGAGGTGGTCACGACAGTCACCCCTCAGGATCGAAACCGTGTCTCGGTGACCTTCACCACCACCGAGGGCGAGCCGGCCAAGATACGCGAGATGCGTATCCTTGGCGCGCGAGTCTTCAAGGAGAAGGACCTGCTCGGGCTGTTGGAGCAGACCACAAGTGGCTGGTTCACCTGGTACAGCAAGCGCGATCGCTATGCCCGCTCCAAGCTCAATGCCGACCTGGAGACGCTGCGGTCCCACTACACCAACCGCGGTTACCTGGAGTTCGCGGTCGAATCCACGCAGGTGGCCGTTTCGGCGGACAAGCGATCGATCTCGATCGTGCTCACGGTCCGCGAGGGCCAGCCCTACACGGTGACTGGCGTTCGCGTCGAGGGTGAGCTCCTGGGCAGGGACGAGGAATTCAAGAGTTTGGTCGCGATCAAGCCCGGCAGCGCCTATCGCAGCCAGGATGTTGTCGAGACCCAGCGGCGGATGGTGGAGCGCTTTGGCGATTTTGGCTACGCATTTGCCAGGGTCGAGGTCCGTCAGGACATCAACCGGGAGACGGGCCAGGTCGAACTCGCTCTCGTGGCTGATCCGGGCCGGCGCGTCTACGTGCGGCGCATCAACATCTCCGGCAACTCCTCAACGCGCGACGAGGTGATCCGCCGGGAGTTCAGGCAATTCGAGTCCTCGTGGTACGACGGCCGAAAGATCAAGCTCTCGAAGGAGCGCCTCGAGCGCATTGCCTACTTCAAGGATGTCAGTGTGGAGTCCCAGGAGGTTCCTGGAACGGTGGATCAGGTTGACATCAACGCATCGGTGACTGAAAAGGCAACAGGCAACTTCCAGATCGGAGCAGGCTATTCAAGCCTCGAGCGTCTGACGATCTCGGGGTCCCTGCAGAAGGAAAACTTCCTTGGCACGGGAAATTACCTGGGGTTGCAGGTCAACAGCAGCCGCTTCAACCGAAACCTGGTCGTTTCCGTGGTTGATCCCTACTTCACGAAAGATGGCGTGTCCAGGGCGGTCGATGTGTTCTATCGCACGGCGCGCCCCTACAACACCCAGGGCGAGACCTACGAGCTTCTGACCCCCGGCGCTGCGGTGCGATTCGGAGTGCCATTTTCCGAAGTCGACACGGTCTTCGTTGGCGTCGGGGCGGAGCAGACCCGAATCAAGGGCTCCGCGGCGCTGCCCAACCTCTACTTCCTCTATCGTGAGAATTTCGGATCCAACAGCACGTCGTTTCCCCTGACAGTCGGTTGGGCTCGCGATGAGCGCGACAATGTGCTCACCCCCATGAAAGGCCGCCTCCAGCGGGTCAACCTGGAGCTTTCGGCCCTGGGCGATGCCACCTACGCCCGAGCAAACCTGCAGTACCAGCAGTATTTCCCGCTGTGGAACAACAAGCTCACGCTGGGCCTCAATGCTGAGCTGGGCTTGGGCACCGGGCTGGGCTCCAAACCCTATCCGATCTTCAAGAACTTCTACGGCGGGGGCCTCGGTTCAGTGCGGGTCTTCGAGCAGGGCTCCCTGGGCCCGGTGGATGTCACAGGCGCCTACATCGGCGGCTCGCGACGCTTCAATCTCAACAGTGAGCTCTACCTCCCGGTTCCTGGAACCGGCAACGACAAGAGCCTTCGCCTGTTCGCTTTCACTGATGTCGGCAATGTCTGGGCAGACACGGAACGCGTGGAGTTCGGCTCTCTGCGAGCCGCTGCAGGCATCGGCCTGAGCTGGATTTCGCCCGTGGGCCCGCTCAAGCTGAGCTGGGGGGTTCCGGTGAGGTACCGTCCGCAAGATAGAATTCAGCGTTTTCAATTCCAAATCGGCACTGCGTTCTGACCACTATGAAGATGTTGACCACACTCGGACGGCTGTTGGCCATTGCAACCCTGGCGGGCTCCTCGCTGCTGGTGCAGGCGCAGGAAATCAAGATCGGCTATGTCAACATCGAGCGGGTGCTCAGGGAATCGGCAGCTGCCCGTGCAGCCAGCGTCAAGATCGAGACCGAGTTCGGCAAGCGCCAGAAGGATCTGGGCGATCTCCAGGGTCGGCTCAAGGCCGCGTCGGACAAGTTCGAAAAGGATGCGCCCACGCTCTCCGAGACCGAGCGCAATCGTCGGCAGCGAGAGCTGGTCGACCAAGACAGGGACCTTCAGCGTCGCCAGAGGGAGTTCCAGGAAGACCTTCAACAGCGCCGCAACGAGGAGATCGCGTCGATCCAGGAGCGTACTGGGCGAGTCATCCGTCAGATCATGGATGCCGAGAAGTATGACCTGATCCTGATTGACGTGGCCTTTGCAGGCGCCCGCGTGGACATCACCAAGAAGGTGATGGACGCGTTGAACAACTCCAAGTAGCGCCGAGGCGCGCTGCATGCCGCGCCGCTGAACTCGATGTTGACCTCTCCCAAGGCCATCGCTGACTTGGTGGGCGGTCGCGTCCAGGGAGATCAGTCTCGCCCCATCGTGCGGATCGCCACGCTGCTGGGCGCAGACGCATCGTGCGTCAGCTTTCTGGCCAATCCCCGCTACCGGGGCCAACTGGCTTCGTCCAAGGCGGGGTGCGTGATCCTCGAAGAGGGCATGGTCCCGCTTGAGCCGGGAGAGTGTGTCGATGCCAGTCTGGTGTTGGTGCCCGACCCTTATCTCGCCTATGCCCGCCTGAGTCAGTGGTGGGCCTCCAACTCTGTACGCCGCCCCCCCGTCGGTGTCCACGCCAGCGCGGTGGTTGAGGAGGGCGCGCGAATCCATCCGGCCGCCTCGATTGGGCCCTTCTGCCACATCGCGCAAGGCGCTGAGATCGGCGAAGGGGTGGTCATTGGCGCGCATTGCGTCATCGGGCCGGATGTGCGGGTGGCAGAGGCCACCCGCCTGAGCCCATCGGTGAGCCTGTTGCAGGGCAGTGTGATTGGAGCGCGCTGCGTGATCCACTCGGGCGTGGTGGTGGGTGCCGACGGCTTTGGCTTTGCGCCCGGCCGTGACCACTGGGAAAAGATCGAGCAACTTGGCGCGGTGCGCATCGGCGACGATGTGGAGATCGGCGCCAACAGCTGTGTTGATCGGGCCGCTCTTGGCCAGACCGTGCTGGAGGACGGCGTCAAGCTTGATAACTTGGTGCAGATCGGGCACAACGTTCAGGGCGGGGCTGGTTCGGCCATGGCCGGCTGCGTGGGGATCGCCGGCAGCGCCACCATCGGGCGGCGATGCACTGTGGGTGGCGGAGCCATCATCCTCGGGCACCTGTCGCTGGCCGATGATGTCCACATTTCTGCTGCAACGGTGATCACCCGGTCCATCAGCGTCGCGGGCCACTACAGCGGCGTTTTCCCATTCGACGAGAATTCCGCATGG
>CAYYYC010000082.1:1991-8797 GCA_964475695.1 uncultured Rubrivivax sp. | reverse complement strand
GAGAGCACGCTGTCCTTTCTCGGTCTGGGCTTCCCGCCCGACATCCCCACCTGGGGCCGAATCCTTTACGACGGGCGCGACTACCTGGACATCGCGGTGCACTGGGCCCTGTTCCCGGGCATCGCCATCTTCCTGACGGTGCTGACGATCAACTTCATCGGCGATGGCCTGCGCGACGCGCTGGACCCCCGGCGGGTGCTGTGATGACGCAGGCCCTGCTGGACATCCGCGGCCTGAAGACGCATTTTCAGACCGATGAGGGTTGGCTGCATGCGGTCGATGGGGTGGACCTGCGGATCGACCCGGGGCAGACCGTTTGCGTGGTGGGCGAGTCGGGCTGCGGTAAGAGCGTGACTGCCAAGACGGTGATGAAGCTCATCGACATGCCGCCCGGGAAGATTGTGGCCGGTCAAATGCTGTGGAAGGGTCGCGATCTGGTGCCCTTGCGCCCGCCGCAGATGCAGGCCATCCGCGCCAAGGAGATCGCGATGATCTTCCAGGAGCCGATGACCAGCCTGAACCCGGTGTTCACCGTGGGCGAACAGATTGCCGAGAGCCTGAGGCTGCATGAAGGCCTGTCTCGCCGGGATGCCCTGGACCGCGCCGTCGAGATGCTGCGCCTGGTGCGCATTCCCACGCCCGAGCGGCGGGTGCGCGACTACCCCCATCAGTTCTCCGGCGGCATGCGCCAGCGGGTGATGATCGCGATCGCCTTGGCCTGCCGGCCTCAGCTGCTGATTGCCGATGAGCCCACCACGGCGCTGGATGTCACCATCCAGGCTCAGATTCTGGACCTGCTGGCCGAGCTCAAGGCTGAGATGGGCATGGCCATCCTGCTGATCACCCATGCCATGGGCGTGGTGGCCGAGGTCGCCCAGCGCGTGGTGGTGATGTATGCGGGCCAGGTGGTGGAGGAGGCTCCAGTTCATGAGCTCTTCGCTCGCTCACGCCACCCCTACACCCGTGGCCTGATCCGATCGATTCCGCGCCTGGGCTCCTCCGCCCTGGCAGCACGCGGGCGACTCGAAGCCATTGCGGGCACGGTGCCCCGTCTGATTGAGCCTGGCCCAGGCTGCCGATTCGCTTCTCGCTGCGTGCACGCCAGGCCCGAGTGCCGGCAGGCCACGCCCACACTGCGAGAAGCGGCGCACGGACACCGGGTGGCCTGCGCGCTCGACGACGTGATCCAGGAACCGAACGGCAGCGCCGCGCCGGGCTTCCCTGCAGCCTCGGGAGCCGGCGCATGAGGCCGCCTCGGAGGAACGGACACGGGCCGCTGCTGCAGGTGCGCGATCTGGCCAAGCGCTTTCCGGTGCACAGTGGGCTGCTGCGCCGGGTCACCGCCCAGGTGCATGCGGTCGATGGGGTGTCGTTTGAACTCGACGCCGGCCAAACCCTGGGCATCGTGGGTGAGTCGGGCTGCGGCAAGAGCACGCTTGGACGCTGCATCCTGCGCCTGATCGAGCCCACAGCCGGTCGCTTGGTCTTCGATGGGCAGGATGTCACCGCCGCCGACCGCAGCGGACTCAGGGCGCTGGCCCGGCAGATGCAGATCATCTTCCAGGACCCGTATGCATCGCTCAACCCCCGCATGACCGTGGGAGCCATCGTGGGCGAAGGCCTGGTGATCCACGGACTGGCCAAGAGTCGCGCCGAGATCGGCGAGCGCGTGGCCTCACTGTTGGAGATGGTCGGCTTGTCAGCGGACCACATGCGACGCTACCCCCATGAGTTTTCCGGCGGGCAGCGCCAGCGCATCGGGATTGCGCGTGCGCTGGCTGTCGAACCCCGCTTGATTGTGTGCGATGAGGCGGTCTCCGCGCTGGATGTCTCGATCCAGGCGCAGGTGATCAACCTGCTTCAGGACCTGCAGGACAGGCTCGGCCTGACCTACGTCTTCATCGCGCATGACCTTTCCGTGGTGGAGCACGCCAGCAACCGAGTGGCGGTGATGTATCTGGGCCGCATCGTGGAGATGGCCGACGCGCGTGACCTGTACGCGCAGCCGCTGCATCCCTACACGGAGTCACTGCTGTCGGCGGTTCCGGTGCCCGATCCCAGCGCCAAGCGTCATCGAATCGTGCTCCAGGGCGACGTGCCCAGCCCGATCCATCCCCCGCAGGGTTGCCACTTCCACACGCGCTGCCCAATTGCGCAGAAGGGCCTGTGTGACCGGGAAAGGCCACCCCTCAAGGAGACAGCGACAGGCCATGTCGTGGCGTGTCATCTGCGCAGTTGAAGGACCCGTAGCGGCCTCAGACCGGCGTGAGCTTGATCATCAACCGTTGATAGTAGACGGCGCTGAAGCTTTCAAAGCCCGAATCGAATCCGAGCACAACCCAGACCTGCCCCGATGGATCGGCCTTCACGCTCAGTGGCGAAATCGCCGGTGTGGACAAAAGCTTGGTCTCCCAGCGCCGAGACCCACAGTTGACCACCGTGTTGGCGATGTTCCCCAGCACGTGGCCTTCCGGGCCGCCCTGCGACTGGTTCCCGCGGTTGAGGTTGAGCCGGAATTCGCTGCCGTCGACCACCGTCAGCGGTTCATTGGCGGAGGCCGCCACCACGATCCAAACCGATTCGCCCGGCGCTCCCCCCACCCCGACGCAACCCGATGGGACATCGGTGAGGAACTCCACCACCGCCCCGACCCGGTATGAGGCTCCGGGAACCAAGGCGCCAATGCGCGTCTTGATGTAGAGCAACAGGTCGTCGCTGCGGTTCGTGGCAGCGCTGTAGTGCCCGTACCCGAGAAACGGAGCGGGAAGTGCACGACTCTCGCTGACGACATCATTGGGCGCTGTGCCGGCCGAGTAATCGGCCTGTCCCGAGATCCACCCTCCGCTGCCCTGAGCGAAGTCGAAGACCCTTTCCACCGCAACAGGCAGACGGATCGGCGGTGACTCACTGCCGGAGCCACCGCAACCGGACATCGCCATCGCGAAAGCCAGAGCCCCGAAGGCTCCAGCGCGTGGAGCGGGCGATGGGAATCGAACCCACGTCTTGAGCTTGGGAAGCTCAGGTCCTGCCATTGAACGACGCCCGCGAGAAGTCAATGGGGTGAAGCATACCCGAGCGAGGCGAAAATGCCTGCATGCCCGACCCAACCCTCTCAGGGGACTCCGAAGGCCCGGAGCCGCGCCGGCCCGGCGCCCGCCGAATCCGCAGCTTCGTGGTTCGAGCCGGACGCATGGGCGCGGGACAGGCGCGAGCGCTGCAGGATCTTGGCCCGCAATTCACACTGCCGTGGACCCCTCGCCAAGTCAACTGGGATGAGGCCTTCGGGCGGCAGGCGCCGCGCATTCTTGAAATCGGCTTCGGCATGGGACAGGCGACCGCCGAGATCGCCAAGAGCCGCCCGGACATGGACTTCATCGGCGTGGAGGTGCACGAGCCGGGGGTGGGCGCTCTGCTCAAGCTCATCGGGCAGCACGGCCTGACCAATATCCGCATCGTGCAGCATGACGCGGTGGAAGTCCTGGAGCGGATGATCGCTCCGCAATCGCTGGCTGCCGTGCATGTCTTCTTCCCCGACCCCTGGCACAAGAAGCGTCACCACAAGCGCCGATTGATCCAGCCGCCACTGGCGGCGCTGCTGGCCTCGCGCCTGAGCCCACAGGGCATCCTGCATTGCGCCACCGACTGGCAACCCTACGCCGAGCAGATGCTTCAGGTCCTCTCAGCCGAGCCCGCCCTGTGCAACACCGCCAACGCTCAGGATGGTGGCTATGTTGAACGTCCGGCGTACCGGCCGATGACCAAATTCGAGCAGCGTGGCCTCAAGCTGGGCCATGGCGTCTGGGACCTGGTCTTCAGGCGCTCCAGTCCACCCAGCCACCCCAGGCCGTGACCAGCACCACCAGACCGAAGCCGATGCGATACCACGCAAAGGGCACGAAGTCGTGGGTGGAGATGTAGCGGATGAGCCAGCGGATGCAGAGCCAAGCGCTGAAGAACGCAAAGACCGTCCCGACAGCGAACGGGGGAATGTCCGCCAAATCCAGCGCCTCTCGCTGCTTCCACACCGAATAGGCTCCGGCGCCCATCAGGGTGGGGATTCCAAGGTAGAAGCTGAACTCGGTGGCGCAGCGTCGCGAAAAGCCCAACACCATGCCGCCGATGATGGTCGCGCCGGAGCGGCTGGTGCCGGGAATCAGGGCCAGGCATTGCAGCAGCCCCACCTTCAGGGCATCCATGGGGCTCATGTCGTCCACAGTCTCCACGCGCGCTCGGCGGCTGCCTTGGAGGTCCAGCGCGCCATAGCGCCGGCGATGCCAGTGCTCCACCCCCAGGATCACTAAGCCGCCCACGATGAAGGCCAGGGCCACCGGCACCGGATGGAACAGCGCCGCCTTGATCGCCTGTCCCAGGACCAGCCCGGCCAGAACCGCGGGCACAAAGGCCACCGCCACATTGGTCACGAAGCGCCGCGCCGCCGCGTCGCTGGCCATTCCCGAAAGCGCTTGGGCAAGCCGTCGGCGGTACTCCCAGATGACCGCCAGCATGGCGCCAGACTGGATCGCAATCTCAAACACCTTGGCGGTCTCGCCGGTGAAGCCCAGCAGGGAGCCCGCAAGAATCAGATGTCCGGTGGAGCTGATGGGCAGAAACTCGGTCAAGCCCTCCACCACACCCATCACCGCCGCCTTGATCAGGAGCATCGGTTCCAATCTTCGCCCCCTCCTCTGGCGGTCTGTGCGCGCGATCATAGCCAGTGCCGAGGCGGATTTCCCGCACGGGCGACCTAGAATGAGAGGTTGCCTGAAGTACAGCCGAGCCACCATGAATTTCGAACAAGCCCGATTCAACATGATCGAGCAGCAGATCCGGCCATGGGACGTGCTGGATTCGACCGTCCTGGGCCTGCTGGCTCGCGTCCACCGCGAGGATTTCGTGCCGCCCACCCACCGCCCCCTGGCGTTCACGGACACCGAGATCGATCTGCCTCAGGGCCAGCGCATGCTGGCCCCACGCGTGGAAGCCCGAATGCTGCAGGAGTTGCGCCTGACCGGCCAGGAACAGGTCCTGGAGATCGGCGCGGGCTCGGGCTTCATGGCCTGCCTTCTGGGGCACCTGTCGCGAGCCGTCACGACGCTTGAAAACCGCAGCGCTCTGGCGGAAATGGCGCGCGGCAATCTGGGTCGTGCGGCGATGGACAATGTCCGGGTGGTGCTTGCCGACGGCAGCAATCCCCAGGTCGTGGAGGGCCAGTACGACGCCATCATGCTCTCGGGCTCCCTTGCGCTCGAGCCCGATTGGCTGATGTCGCGCCTGACCATGGGCGGGCGCCTGGTGGCGATCGTGGGACAGGCGCCGGTGATGCAGGCGCTGCGATTCACGCGCGTGGGAGTGGACGCCTGGGAACGCACCGTGCTCTTCGACACCGTGGCCGATCCCCTGGACGGCTTTCCCCGCCCCTCGCGCTTCAGCTTTTGAGGCGCCGGGCTCTCCTCCCCTGCGGCAGCGCACACAGTCGGCCGCCAGCAGACCTGACTCAGCGAAGGACTCCATGAATCCGTTCCTGCGAATGCACCGAGCTGCCCTGGCCAGAGCGGCCGGCCTCTGCCTGGCCTTGGGGCTTTGGGGTGGCGCCACAGGTCCGGCCACGGCCCAGAGCCTGCCCGAGCTGCTGCAGGCGGCCCGCAGCCATGACGCGGCCTTCCTCGCCGCTCAGGCGCAGTTCGATTCGGTTGTCTTCAGGGTCGAGCAGGCTCGCGCGCTGAAGCGGGCATCGGTGACGGCTGATGCCACGCTGGGCCACAGCATCAGCTCGACCCCCTACAGCACCTCGGTCACAGGCTCCTCCAACAGCGCGGCCACCGCCAACATCAATGCCGCCCAGCCTCTGCTCAACCGGGCCAGTGATGCTGCCATCGCCCAGGCTGAGAAATCTCTGGAAGCGGCTCGCGCCGACCTGGATTCAGCACAGCAGGACCTGATCCTGCGCGTGGCCCAGGCCTACTTCGATGTGCTGGCTTCGCGCGACGCGCTGACCACGGTTCAGGCCAGCAAGAAGGCCATCACTGAGCAACTGGCCTTCGCACGGCGCAACTTCGAAGTCGGCACGGCCACGATCACGGACACTCGCGAGGCCCAAGCCCGCTTTGACCTGGTCAGCGCGCAGGAAGTTGCCGCACTCAATGATGTGCGCAACCGACAGCTGGTGCTCGATCAGACCGTGGGGCGCCTTCAGGTGCAGCCGCTGCCGGTGAAGCTGCCGTTGACACTGCCGCCTCTCCTGCCCGACAGCGCCCAAGCCTGGGTGCAGCGGGGGCTTGCGGGCCACCCGCAGGCGCGCAAGGCACAGCTGGGCCTGGACATCGCGCAGTTGGAGGTTGCGCGGGCACGAGCGGGCACCCAGCCAACGGTCTCGCTGACCGGGCGCTACTCGCTGCAGCGCATCGATGGCAGCGCCACGGTGCGCAGCGGCAGCGGCAGCGGCCTGCAGATCGGGCAGGTGGGAAACTCCACGAACGCGACGGTCGGCATCACGCTGAGCGTCCCCCTCTACAGCGGGCGCGCCCTGGACAACCGCATCCTGGAGACGCTCAAGCTCGAAGAGCGCGCGCGGCACGAGCAGGCCAATGTGCGCCGCGCGGTGGAACTGGCCACGCGCCAGGCCTTCATCGCGATCGAATCTCTGGCTGCCCAGGTCAAGGCGCTGGAAGCCGCCGAGGCCTCCAGCCGGTTGGCGCTGGAAGCCACGCAACTGGGCTACAAGGTGGGCGTGCGAGTCAACCTCGATGTCCTCAACGCCCAGGGGGTGCTGTTCCAGGCCCAACGCGACCTGGCCAAGGCGCGCTACG
>CAYYYC010000082.1:0-1981 GCA_964475695.1 uncultured Rubrivivax sp. | reverse complement strand
TCGATCCTGGGCTCGCTCAGACTCAGACAGGCAGCCGGGAGCCTGGGCCCGGACGATGTGCAGGCACTCTCATCGCTGATGGGCCGCTGAGGCCATTGCCGCCAGGAAATCCGCCGTTCGCTGCGTTGCGCCGGCGTGGTCGGCGATCAGACCCGTCCCCGCAGCGCGCTGTTGCTGCAACTCCGAGGCCGAGAGGCCGAGCGCTCGATCCACCGCCTGCTCCAGGCTCAAAGCGCGCAGCGCCGCGCCCGAGGCGATCGAGCGCTGGGCAGCGTCATCAAAATTGAAGGTGTGCGGCCCCACCACCATCGGGCAACCGCAGGCCGCAGCCTCGATCAGGTTCTGCCCGCCCAGCGGCGCAAAGCTGCCGCCCAACAGGGCCACATCGCAAGCGCCATAGTAGGCGGGCATCTCTCCCACCGTGTCGCCCAGCCAGGCGTCGGCCTGCCAAGCCAGCTCATCGGGCCCGTCCGGGCCCCACTGGCTGCGACGACTGGTCGTCAGCCCTGCGCGCTGCAGGATCGCGCAGACCTCTTCAAAGCGCTGGGGATGCCGCGGCACCACCACCAACAGCGGCCGCTGTGGCGCGGGCGTTTGACCTGCGGCGCTCAGGGTGGCAAGCCGGCGAGCCCATGCGGCGCAAAGCGGCTCATCCTCCGTCTCACGCCAACTGGCGGCCATCACCAGACGCCGTCCCGCCGCGGCCGGCGCAGCCGTGCGGCGCCAGCCGCGCCCCCGCTCGATCAGTGCCGCATCGGGTCGGGCGTCGTACTTGAGGTTGCCCATCACATGAACCCTGCGGGCATCCACGCCCGCCTGCACCAGTCTCTGGGCATCCTGCTGCGTCTGGGCCAATGCGGCGGCCAGGCCGGCCATCATCGGGCGGGACAAGACCGCCCATTGGAGGCCCTTGCGAAGGCTGGCCTGCGAAAGCCTGGCGTTTGCCAGCACCATCGGCACGCCCAGAGCCCTGGCTTGGCCCAGCAGATTGGGCCAGGTCTCGGTCTCCATGAGCACGCCCAGTCTTGGCCTTGTCGCGACAAGGAAACGCCTGACCGCGCCCGGCGTGTCCAGAGGCACCCAGCCATGCAGGTCTCCCTCGCGCAGGGCCTCCAGTCCAGCCTGCCAGCCGGTGGCGGTGCCCGCGGTCAGCAGCAGCTGCATGCCCGGCAACCGAGCGCGCAAAGCCTGGATCAGGCCGATGGCCGCCCGCGTCTCGCCCAGGGAGACGGCGTGCACCCAGACCCGCGGACCGGCGGTGGCCAGCGGCATTGGCAGATCAGGCCAGTGCCCCATGCGTTGGGCCCAGCCCCTGCCGTACTGCGGCTCCAGACGGCCACGCCACCCCAAGCGCGCCAGCGCCAGCGGCCACGCCAGCCACCAGAAGACGTTGTAGAGGCCTCGGGCCGCCCACTGCGAAAGCGGGCTCACTTCGAAGAGTCCCGTAGAGTGGCGGCCCGCATCAGTGGGCCGAAGCCTGGATCATCGCGTCGGGCTTGACCGACCGAAGCGTGGCCATCATCTCTCGTTCGATGCGCCCCAGGGCCGCCTGTGTTTGTCCCTCAAATCGCAGCACCAGAACCGGCGTCGTGTTCGATGCGCGGATCAGTCCGAACCCGTCTTCGAAGTCAACCCGGAGCCCGTCGATGTCGCAGACGGTTGCGCCGGGAAAGCGAAGCCGGCCATCACCCGCTTGCCTGAGCAGATCGGCCACCACCCGGTGGTGCTCGCCTTCGGCACAAGGCACATTGAGCTCGGGCGTGCTGTAGCTTGCCGGCAGGTCCTCGAGCACAGCGCTGGGATCGATGTGGCGGCTGACGATTTCCAGCAACCGGCCTGCGGTGTAAAGCGCGTCGTCGAACCCATACCAGCGCTCGCCAAAGAAGATGTGGCCGCTCATCTCACCGGCGAACGGCGCGCCGATTTCCTTGAGCTTGGCCTTGATCAGCGAATGCCCGGTCTTCCACATCACCGGGCGCCC
>CAYYYC010000081.1:331-8836 GCA_964475695.1 uncultured Rubrivivax sp. | reverse complement strand
CCCGCCGATCTGGCCGTCATCCTGATCGACGCCCGCAAGGGCGTGCTCACGCAAACCCGCCGCCACAGCCGCATCGTGGCGCTCATGGGCATCCGCCATGTGGTGCTGGCGGTCAACAAGATGGACCTGGTGGGGTACGAGCAGGTCACCTTCGACCGCATCGTGCAGGACTACCGCGAATTCTCCGCGGGCTTTTCCTTCACCAGCGTTCAGGCCATCCCGCTTTCGGGCCTGGAGGGCGACAACGTGCTGCAGGCCAGCACCAAACGCCCTGGTACCCGGGCCCCACGCTCATGGCCTATCTGGACGCCATCGATGTGGATCGTGGGCAGGCGCGGGGGGCCTTTCGGATGCCGGTGCAGTGGGTCAATCGGCCCAACCTGGACTTCCGCGGCTTCAGCGGCCGCCTGTCCGAGGGGCAGGTGTGCCCCGGTGACGCGGTGCGGGTCTTGCCCTCGGGCGTGAGGACCACGGTCAAGTCCGTCATCGTCGGATTTGAAGAGTGCGGGCGCGCGCAGGCCGGTGACGCGGTCACCCTCACCCTGGCCGATGAGGTCGACGCCAGTCGCGGTGATGTGCTGGCCGCGGCCGACCAGCCACCCGAGGTGGCCGACCAGTTCGAGGCGCGCCTGCTGTGGCTGCACGAACACGCCATGACGCCGGGCCGGCCCTACCTGATGAAGCTGGCCACCAAGGAAGTGACCGCAACCGTCACGGAGATCAAGCACCGGGAAGATGTGAACACCGGCGCGCACCTGGCGGCCAAGACCCTGGGCCTCAACGAGATGGCCGTGGTCAACCTGTCCACGAGTGCACCTTTGGTGTTCGAGCCCTATGGCGTCAACCGTGTGATGGGCAGCTTCATCCTCATCGACAAGCTGACCTTTGAGACCGTCGGTGCCGGCCTGATCGACTTCGCGCTGCGTCGCGCCAGCAACATCCACTGGCAGGCCCTGGAGATCAGCAAAGCCACGCGCGCGGCGCTCAAGCTGCAGACGCCGCGCTGCGTCTGGTTCACCGGCTTGTCGGGGTCTGGCAAGTCCACGATCGCCAACCTGCTGGAAAAACGGCTGCATGCTGAGGGGCGGCACACCTGCCTGCTCGATGGCGACAATATCCGCCATGGGCTCAATCGCGATCTGGGCTTCACTGAGGCCGACCGGGTGGAGAACATCAGGCGGGTCAGCGAGGTGGCCCGGCTCATGGTGGAGGCAGGCCTGATCGTGCTGGTGAGCTTCATTTCGCCCTTCCGCAGCGAGCGACGCATGGCCCGTGATCTGTTCGCACCAGGCGAGTTCGTGGAAGTCTTTGTCGACACCCCGATGGACGAGTGTGAAGAACGCGATGTCAAGGGCCTGTACGCCAAGGCACGCCGAGGCGATCTGAAGAACTTCACCGGCATCGACAGCCCCTACGAGCCGCCCGAGTCGCCCGACGTGCACCTGCGCACCAGCCACAGCAGCCCCGAGCAGTGCGTGGCCCAGGTGATGGCCGCGCTCGACGCACGCCGCTGAGCCGTTCCGCTCTCGCGCATGGCTGCCGAAGTTGTCAACTTGATGCCCTGGCTGGTCCTGGGGTCCATCGGCCTGTTGCTGGCGCTGCTGATCCAAGGCCGCATGGAGCCTGCCGCGCTGTTCACGCTCTGGGCTGTGGCCCTGCACTTCGCGGGCCTGGTCAGCGAAAAGGAGCTGCTGGGCGGCTACACCAACCCGGCACTCGTGGCCCTTCTCGTGCTGCTGATGGTTTCACTGGCGCTGGAACGATCACCCCTGGTCGACCGCCTGTCGGGCTGGGTGGTGCGCGGAGGCGAACGCGCGGCGGTGTGGCGGCTTTCCACACTGGCCTGTGCGCTGTCCGCGTTTCTCAACAACACCGCGGTGGTCGGCGGCCTCATGGGAGTGGTGACACGCCAATCCCGGGTGGCCCCGAGCAAGCTTCTGATCCCACTGTCCTATGCCGCCATCGTGGGCGGGGTGATCACCCTGGTGGGCACCAGCACCAACCTTGTGGTGGCCTCTCTGGCCACCAACGCAGGCATGCGCCCGCTGGGCATGTTCGAGTTCACTGCCGTGGGGCTGCCCGTGGCGCTGATGTGTGTGGCGGTGGTGGCTGCCACCTCGCGTTGGCTCCCCAACTCGGCGGCGGCGACCGAACAGGCCGGCTCGCCTTATTTTCTGGAAACCATGGTGGCCCCTGGTTCCTCGCTCATCGGGCGCAGCATCGTTGAAAACGGCCTGCGACAACTTGAGGGTCTGTTTCTGCTGGAGATCGTGCGCAACGGGCGCCTGATGTCGCCGGTGGGGCCCGACGAGGTGATCGAGGCCCACGACCACCTCATCTTCACCGGTGAGGTGTCCAGGGTGGCCGCGTTGCAGCGCTTCGATGGCCTGCAGGTCTTTGGCGATGCCGCCGGCAAGCTGCTGTCCTCCAACCTGGTCGAGGTGGTGATCGCTGCGCAGTCCGACCTGGTCAATCGCACGCTGCGGGAGGTGGACTTTCGCAACATGTTCGACGCCGGCGTGGTGGGCATACGCCGCGGCGAGCGGCGGCTGACCGGTCAGCTCGGACGGGTGGAGTTGCGGGTGGGCGACAGCCTCTTGCTCGCCACCGGACCGGACTTCCGGCAGCGCAAGAACCTGGCTCGAAACTTCCATCTGCTGGGCACCGAGCCGCTGCGTCCGCCCCTCAAGCCACGGGAAAACGCGTGGGTCCTGGCTGCATTTGCCGGCGTGATCCTGCTCTCGGCCCTGGAATGGGTGCCCCTGTTGGGCGGCCTGCTGGCGCTTTTGGGGCTCCTGCTGGCTGCCCGGACACTCAGCCCAGGTGAGCTTCGTCGGCGGTTTCCCTTTGACCTGTGGATGATGGTGGGCTCCTCGCTGGCCATCGCGTTGGCGCTGGAGAATTCGGGCGCCGCCGCATTGATGGCTGCAGGAATTTCGACGGCCGTGGGCCAGGACAGCGCGTGGTGGGCCCTGGTCGGCATCTACCTGATGACCTGGCTGCTCACGGAGCTGATCTCCAACAACGCCGCGGCAGCGCTCGTGTTCCCGATCGCGCTGGCCACCGCACGGTCCCTGGGCGTCGATCCCTTGCCCTTCGTGATGGTGGTGGCCTACGCGGCCAGCGCAGGCTTCCTGCTGCCGTTTGGCTACCAGACCCACCTCATGGTCTACACGCCGGGCCGCTACCGCACCACCGACTTCCTCAAGGCCGGCTGGCCCGTCTGCCTGGTCTTCGCTGCCGGCGTGCTGCTGCTGGTGCCCGTCTTCTTTCCTTTCTGAGGGTCCCCGCCTTGACTCCGTCCCCAACCCTTCAGGTGCTGTGCGGGATTGCCGATGAGGCCGGCGCTGAAATCATGGAGGTCTATCGCCAGGGGGCCAACGTCTGGCGCAAGGACGACGATTCGCCCCTGACTGAGGCCGACCTGCGGGCTGACCGCGTGATCCGGGCAGGGCTGGAGCGGCACTTTCCGGGCCACTTCATCCTCTCCGAGGAGTCCCGCAGTTCCGGCTCGCTTCATGAGGAGCGCTTCTTTCTGGTGGACCCGCTCGACGGAACCAAGGAGTTCCTCAAGCGCAACGATGAATTCACGGTGAACATCGCGCTCATCGAGCATGGCAGACCCGTGGCTGGCGTGGTGTTGGCGCCGGCTTTGCGGGAGTTGTTCTGCGCGCAGCAAGGGCAGGGGGCGTGGAAGCGCGATGCGCAGGGGGCCTGGCGGGCGATCGCCGTCGGCGCCCGCCACAGCCCGCTGCGGGTCATGGGCAGCCGCTCCCACGGCACCGAGCGGCTGGCGCAGTGGCTGGCCCGGTTGCCCGAAGCCAGCATCCTGATGGAAAGCGGCAGTTCACTCAAGTTCTGCCGGATTGCCGAAGGTCAGGCCGACCTCTACCCCCGATTCGGACCCACCAGCCAATGGGACACAGCTGCCGCACAGGCGGTGCTCGAGGCTGCGGGGGGCAGCGTCTGCGATCTCCAGGGGCGGGCATTGGCCTACGGCCTGGACCGGCCCCTGCTCAACCCGGAGTTCATCGCCTCTGCGCATCGGGATGGCCCGATGCCTGAGCGTGCGCCTTGACGGGCTGGCGCGGGCTCCAACAACCACTACACTGGCCGACGGCCTTGCTGACAACTTCAGAGCGAACGACATGACGAACTGGTCTTCCGGCTATGTGGCCGATGTGGGCTACACCTACGGCTACTACAGTGAGCTCAATCCGGTGCGGGCTCGTCTGGCCCTTCTGAACGCCGGCTTGGTTTGCCCCGAGTTTGGGTCCGCCTGCGAACTTGGATTCGGGCAGGGACTCTCTGCCAACATCCATGCTGCCGCATCCGTATGCGGCTGGAGCGGCACCGATTTCAATCCGGCGCAGGCGGCCTTCGCGCAGGACCTCAGCAAGGCCTCGGGGTCCGGTGCGAAGCTGTTCGATGAAGCGTTTTCCGAGTTTGCGCACCGCGATCTCCCGGACTTTGACTACATCGGCCTTCATGGCATCTGGAGCTGGATTTCCGACGACAACCGCGCCGTGATCGTGGACTTCATCCGTCGCAAGCTCAAGGTTGGCGGCGTGCTCTACATCTCCTACAACACCCTGCCGGGGTGGGGCGCATTCGCGCCGATTCGGCACCTCATGACCGAACACGCGGAGGTCATCGGCGCCGAGGGACGCGGCATCGTCAGTCGGATCAACGATGCCATCGACTTCACTGAGCGGCTGCTGGCGACCAATCCCCTGTATGCCCGCGTCAATCCCCAGATCAAGGAAAGAATCCAGAAGCTCAAGGATCAGAACCGGCACTACCTGGCTCACGAATATTTCAACCGCGACTGGCATCCGATGCATTTCGCCACCATGGCGCAATGGCTGGAGCCCGCCAAACTGCAGTACGCCTGCTCAGCCGGCTACATCGAGCATGTCGACGCCCTGAACCTCAGCGCCGAGCAGCAGGCCTTTCTCAACGAGATTCCCGACCGGATGTTCCGGGAAACCGTGCGCGACTTCATGGTCAACCAGCAATTCCGCAAGGACTACTGGATCAAGGGCGCAAGGACGATGAATGCGCTGCAGCGGTCTCAGGCGCTGCAGGAACAGAGGGTGGTGTTGGCCGCGCCTGCGGACGATGTCAAGCTCACCGCCAAGGGAGCCCGAGGCGAGTCCAAGCTGGTTGACACGATCTACGCGCCGATCATCGCCAAGCTCTCCGACCACCAACCCCACAAGGTCCAGGACCTCGTGCGTGTCCTGGGTGACCAGGACAATCCCTTCCACAAGGCCCTCCAGGCCCTGATGGTCCTGACAGGACAGGGCTGCCTCCACCCTGCGCAGGCGCCGGAGGACATCACCAAGGCCACGAAGTCCGCACACCGGCTCAACCACCACATCATGACCCTTTCGCGAGGGTCGGCCGATGTCAACCACCTCGCCAGTCCGGTGACCGGCGGGGGCGTGGGCGTGGGCCGAGTGCCGCAACTGTTCCTGCAGTCGCTGGGCTCGGGTCGGCGGCAGCAGCAGGAATGGGTGCAGGATGCCTGGGCCATTCTCAAGAGCCAGGGGCACCGCATCCTGAAGTCGGGCAAGCCGCTGCAGGGCGAGGAGGAAACGCTCGCCGAACTGGCCCAGATGGCGCGAGACTTTCAGACCAAGGCGCTGCCGGCGCTGCAGGCACTCAAGGTCATTTGATCCCAGGCTCCCACGGAAGGGCTCCGCCATGAAGTACTTCGTCGCGCTCATTCTTGGGTGGGCGCTTTATGCGACCAATCCCACGCAGGAGGACTTCAACTCGCACATCAAGCAGCATGTCACTGCTCAGATGCCTGCGGACAGTCCCCTGGTCAGGCTGTTGGTCGGCGGCGTTGTGGGCGAATGGGTCAAGCATGGGGTTCAGCGCCGGGACTACCTCCTCTTTTCCAAGTACACCATCGACACCTCCATGATCTCGTCGTTCAACCCCGATGTGCCGCCGCGGGTGGAATTCATCGGGGTTTTCGGCAGTTTCATCCCGCTCAGCGGGATCGGGCAAGCGGCCAACTGACCACAGCCCGATCGGCCGCCGCAAGGGGGCTGGAGTTCATATAGGACTTGTGTTACCATTCCTATATGAAATCAGTCGTTCGGCTACCGCTCAACCCCAAGCCTGAGCAGCAACAGAAGCTTTTGGCGCTGCAAAAGGGTTTTTCCCGACTGTGCAATGCGCTGGCGCCGACGGTCCAGGAGTCGCGGGTCTGGAACCGGGTCGCGCTCCACCACATGGCTTACCGCAAGCTCCGGCAGGCCTACCCTGAGATGGGCTCGCAGATGGTGTGCAACGCGATCTACTCTGTCAGCCGTGCGGCGCGCCTGGTCTATCAAACCCCGGGCAGTCCGTTCCACCACGCCGCTTTTGCGGGAAAGGCGTTGCCGCGCCTGCAGTTCTCCGACTCGGCTCCGGTCTACTTTGATCGCCACACCCTCAGCCTCAAGGGCGGGCATGCGTCCATGTTCACGCTCGACGGCCGCATGCGATTCGAGCTCAAGCTGCAGCCTGAAGTGGAACGCTCCTTCCATGAGCGCAAGCTTCTGGAGATCGTGCTGCAGCGCCAGGGCGAGCGCTTCGAGCTGCTGCTGATCTTCGGCGATGCCGAGTCCCAAGGGGTGTCCGCCGAGCCGGCTGTCGAACCTGGCCCAGCGAAGGGGCGGGCTGTTGCGGGCCGCGAGCGGCCGACCGCCTCGTCGCTTCCCAGCTATCTGTGCGTGGAGGCCCAGCCATGACGCCGGCGGGTCAAGGCGGGGTCTCATCGGGCCTGCTCGAAGCGCCGCTGGGGGCTGTCTTCCAACCCATGATGCCTCGACTGCGTCGGGTGGCCCTGCTGAGCATCGTGGGCGCCGTGCTCGCCCTGGCTCCGGCGGTCTACATGCTCGAGGTCTATGACCGTGTGATCAACAGCCGCAGCATGGTCACCCTGCTCATGCTCAGCCTGTTGGTGGTCGTCGTGCTGGCGGTGATGGAGTTGCTCGAGTGGGTGCGCAGCGAGACGCTGCAGGCCGTGGGCCGAGCGGCAGATCAGGTTGTCAGCCCGCGCCTGTTTCGCCTGATCTTTGAGGCCAACCTTCGGCGCCAACCCGGAGGGCAGCAGCAGACACTGCAGGACTGGAAGGTGGTTCGGGAGTTCCTGCACTCACCCTTCGTCCTGGCCGTTCTGGAATCCCCGGTGGCCCTCCTGTTTCTGCTGCTGGTCTATCTGATCAACCCGCTGCTGGGATGGGTGACTCTGGCCGCGGCGGTGGTGCAGGTGGGGCTGGCCTGGCTGACCAACCGAAGCACCTACCCGCCACTCAAGGAAGCCAACAGGAGCGCTCTGATGGCCCAGCAGTACGCCGACAGCTCCCTGCGCAACGCGGAAGTCATCGAGGCCATGGGCATGCTGCGCAACATCCATGCGCGCTGGATCCGGCACCAACTCAACTTCCTGCGTCTGCAGGCTCAGGCCAGCCTGGTCGCCGGCGGACTCCAGGCCCTTTCCAAGTCGATGCAGATGATCGTGAGTTCCGCGCTGCTGGGCCTCTCGGCCTGGCTGCTGCTGCGCAACAGCCTCAGCGGCGGGCCCGCCATGATGATCGTCGCCTCCATCATCGGCGGTCGGGTGCTCACCCCGCTGGTGCAGATGGTGGGGCAGTGGCAACTCATGCTCAACGCCAGGGAGAGCTGGATCAGGCTCAATGCGGTGATGGCGTCGATGCCGCCAAAGGAGCCCTCGATGCCCCTGCCGGCTCCCCAGGGCGTGCTGACAGTGGAGCATCTGGTGGCCGGTGCGCCCCCGCCTCCGGGCCAGCCACCGCAGCCCATCCTTCGGGGGATTCATTTCACGGCGATTCCGGGTGAGCTGGTCGCGGTGATCGGCCCCTCGGCCTCGGGCAAGACCACACTGGCGCGACTCCTCGTGGGCCTGTGGCCCGCCCTGGCGGGCAAGGTTCGGCTCGACGGTGCCGATGTTCATGCCTGGAACAAGGACGAACTGGGCCCCCACATCGGTTACCTGCCCCAGGGCGTGGAGCTCTTCGAGGGCACCGTGGCCGAAAACATCGCCCGGTTCGGAGAGATCGACAACGGCAAGGTGCACAACGCGGCGCGGCTCGTGGGCATGCACCACTTCATCGAATCGCTGCCCCAAGGCTATGAAACCCAGGTGGGCCGCGACGGCGCTGTGCTTTCAGGGGGGCAGCGCCAGCGAATCGCCTTGGCTCGCGCCGTTTACGGCGACCCGGCGCTGATCGTGCTGGATGAGCCCAACTCCAGCCTTGACGAGGCGGGTGACGCAGCACTGGCCCAGGCCCTTCGGGCGCTCAAGGCGCGGCACGCGACTGTGATCGTCGTGACCCACCGCACGAGCGTGCTGGGCCTGACCGACAAGATCCTGCTGCTGCGTGAGGGGCAGCAGCAGGCCTTCGGGCCTCGTGACGAGGTGATGTCGGCCCTGCAGAAGGCGCAGGAGGCGAACAAGGCGAGGTTCGCCGCGCTGAAGGCCGA
>CAYYYC010000081.1:0-321 GCA_964475695.1 uncultured Rubrivivax sp. | reverse complement strand
CCTGCAGAAGGCGCAGCAGCAGGCGCAGACCTCCCAGCGAGCCGCGCCCCAGGGGACAGCCGCGCTGCCTTCCCCATCCACTGCAGGGCCCAAGCCATGAGCGCGCCGACATTGGCCACTGCGCCGGCCGACCGGTCTGCACAAATCCCGCCGGCCGGCGCTCCCGCCCGAGGTCAGCTGATGAGGTCCCTGCTGGCTTTTCGGCGTGAGTTCTTGATCGTTGGACTGGTCAGCGCCGGCGTCAACCTGCTGACGCTCACCCCCACGCTGTACATGCTGCAGGTCTACGACCGCATTCTGGTCAGCCAGAACGAAACCACG
>CAYYYC010000080.1:7523-8868 GCA_964475695.1 uncultured Rubrivivax sp. | reverse complement strand
ACCCAGACGACCTTCGTCTTGATCTTCGAATTGACGCTCTGCGCACCGAGCGTGAACGCATTGATGTTGCGCAGGACTTCGGGGATGGGGAACGACCCGACGAAGCCCAAGGTGTTGCTCTTGCTCATCTTGCCGGCGATCACTCCGGCCATGTAGGTGTCCTGGTAGAAGCTCGCGTCGTAGATGCGCATGTTGGGGGCGGTCTTGTAGCCCGTGGCGTGCTCGAACTTCACATCGGGGAACTCTCCCGCAACCTTCAGCATGGCGTCCATGTAGCCGAACGATGTGGCGAAGATGATCTTGTTGCCCTGTTGAGCCAGATCCCGGATGACGCGTTCGGCGTCAGCACCCTCGGGAACCTTCTCCACAAAAGATGTCTTGACGGCATCGCCGAACTTGGCTTCAACCGCCTTGCGACCCAGGTCATGGGCAAACGACCATCCCGCATCGCCCACCGGCCCCACATAGATCCAGGCAGCCTTGATCGGCTCGGCCTTGGGCGATGCAGCAGGCGCTGCCGCCTTGGGCTCCTCTTTCTTCCCGCAGCCCGTCAGGGCTGCGGCGCAGACGGCCAGGGACAAGCCGGCCAGCTTGATCAGTGTGCGCTTGGAGCGGTGGGTCATGGGAACCTCCAGAGAAATCGGGTTGTTGGACGGGTAGGTGGACCGTTGATGATTATGGAACCAGACTCACTGGCCGGGATGGAAAGGGCGACCGAGAGACGCCGGCATGTTCACCCGGAGCCAATTGGCGTTGCGGGAAATCAACACCAGCACGACGATGGTGGCGAGGTAAGGCAGCATGGCCAGGAGTTGGCTGGCGATCTGCACGCCCTGCCCCTGCAGGTGGAACTGCAGCATGGTGACCCCGCCAAATAGGTAGGAGCCCAGCAGCACCCGGGCCGGGCGCCAGGTAGCGAAGGTGGTCAGCGCCAGCGCAATCCAGCCACGCCCGGCCACCAGGCCCTCCACCCACATCGGCGCATACACCACCGACAGGAAGGCGCCGGCCAGCCCACAAAGTGCCCCGCCCCCCACCACGGCCGCCAGGCGAATCCAGCGTACCGGGTAGCCCAGCGCATGGGCAGACTCGGGCGACTCCCCGATGGAGCGCAGCACCAATCCGGTGCGTGTCCGATAGAGAAACCAGGTGAGAAGCACAGCCACGGCCAGCGCCACATAAGCCATCGGGTGCTGTTGAAACAAGGCCGGCCCCAGCAGCGGCAAGTCCGCCAGGCCGGGAACCTCGTGGAGGGTCCGCCCCTCCAGCTTCTTCCCCACAAGCCCGACACCGACGAAGGCTGAAAGCCCCGCGCCGAGCAAAGACAGCGCCAGCCCGGTGGCGT
>CAYYYC010000080.1:0-7513 GCA_964475695.1 uncultured Rubrivivax sp. | reverse complement strand
GTGTTGAGCCAGATCACCAGCCAACCGAACACGGCCGCCGCTGCGGCCCCCGCGGCTGCGCCAGCGGCAAATGCCAACGCGTCGCTGCCGCTGGTGTAGGCCACTGCAAATCCCGCCACGGCGGCCATCAGCATCATTCCCTCAGCGCCAAGGTTGAGCACCCCGGCCCTTTCATTGAGCAGCAAGCCCAGGCCGGCCAACGCCAAAGGAGTGCCCGAGGCAATCGCGGCGGCCACCAGAAGCGCAATCTCGCTCATCCCTGCCCTCCCCGGGCCCAGCGGAGCCGATAGTTCACCAGTGTGTCGCACGCCAGCAGCAAGAACAGCATCAAGCCTTGAAAAACGCCCGTCAGCGCGTTGGGCAGGCCCATTCGAGACTGCGCCAGTTCACCACCGATGAGGACCATGGAAAGCAGCACGCCGCCAGCCAGAATGCCCACTGGGTGCAAGCGGCCGATGAACGCAACGATGATGGCGGTGAATCCATACCCCGTCGAAACATGCGGCGTCAGCCTCTGCAGCGGTCCCGCCGCCTCCATGGCACCTGCCAGCCCCGCCATCGCGCCCGAGACCAGAAGACTGGCCCACAGTGCCTTGCGCTGGGAAAAGCCGGCGTAACGCGCAGCAGCAGGCGCCATGCCACCAACCTGGAGTTCAAACCCCTGCCAGGAGCGGAAGAGAAAGATCCAGAATGCGGCCACCGCCAGGAGCACCAGCAGTGCGCCCATGTGCAGCCGCGTGCCGGGAATCAGCGCCGGGAGCAGCATGGCCGCATCGAAGCTCGGGGTCTGCGGGAAATTGAAGCCCTGAGGGTCCTTCCAGGGCCCAAAGACGAGGTAGTTGAGCAACTGCTGGGCCACATAGACAAGCATGAGGCTGACCAGAATCTCGTTGGCATTGGCCCAGTCGCGCAGCAGCGCCGTCAGGGCAGCCCACGCCATGCCGCCCGCCAGGCCGGCCAGAAGCACCACCGCCGCATAGGAGCCACGGGGACCGCCCAAGCCGGCCTGCCCCATCCAGAGCGCTGCGCCACTGGCGCAGATGGCGCCCAGCAGAAACTGTCCTTCAGCACCGATGTTCCAGACATTGCTGCGGTAGCACACGGCCAAGCCCAGGGCACAAAGCACCAGCGGCGTCGCTTTGAGCAGCACTTCGGAGACCATGCGGGGATTGGCCAGCGGCTCGACGAGAAACATCGAGAGCCCGCGTGCCGGGTCCATGCCCAGCGCCCCAAAGAGGGCGGCAGCCAGCAACAATGTCAACGAAAGCGCGATGACCGGCGATGCCCAGACCATCGCACGCGAAGGCTCAAGCCGGCGCTCGAGCGTCAGGCTCACGCTGCCCCCCCACTGACCAAGGCAGGCTCGGACCACAAACCCGACATCCACTGGCCGATGCGCTCAATCGATGCCTGGTCGCGGTCGATCGACGGTGACACACAGCCCTTGGCCATCACGATCAGCCGGTCGGACAACTCGAAGAGCTCATCGAGCTCCTCGCTCAACAGCAGCACTGCGGTGCCGGCATCACGCAAGGCCAGCAACGCCGCACGAATCTGCGCCGAGGCTCCCACGTCAACGCCCCAGGTCGGCTGGGCAACGATGAGGACCGTGGGATTGGCATCGATTTCCCGGCCCACAATGAATTTCTGCAGATTCCCGCCAGACAGGGACTGCGCCAGCGAATCCGGACCGCCGGTGCGGACATCGTAGTGGTTGATGATTCGCCGCGCCATCTCTCCCATCCGCGATGGGCTGATCCAACCTGCCCGACTGACCGACTCCCTGCGCGTCAGCAGCGTGTTGTGCGCCAAGCTCAGACCCGGCACCGCGCCACGCCCAAGCCGCTCCTCAGGGATGAAATGCATCCCCAGGTCGCGCCGCCGCCCCGCCGAGGCGCCAGCCACATCTCGCCCATGCAGGAGGATCGTTCCCTGCGGGCTTCGCTGATCCTCGCCGGACAAACAGGCCAGAAGCTCGCGCTGGCCGTTCCCGGAAACCCCGGCGATGCCCAGAATTTCCCCTGCTTTCAGCTCGAGGGAAACCGATCGCAGATCGACCCCGAAAGGATGGCTGCGCTCGACGCTCAGGCGCTGAACCGCGAGAGCCACCTCTCCGGCCGGTTGCGACCGACGCACCACCCTGGGCGGATCGCTGCCGATCATCATCCGCGAGAGCATTGCATCGCTCTGCTGACGCGGATCACACAGGCCGGTAACCCGGCCTGCTCGCAGCACTGTGCAGGCGGAGCACAGGGCCCGGATCTCATGGAGCTTGTGGCTGATGTAGACAATGCTGCAGCCCTGCGCGGCCAAGCGGCGCAGGACATCAAAAAGCCGCTCGACCGCCGAGGGTGTGAGCACCGACGTGGGCTCGTCGAGGATGAGCAACTCGGGCTCACCCAACAGCGCCCTGATGATCTCCACCCGCTGCATCTCACCGACGCTGAGGGTGTGCACCGGTCGATCGGGGTCGATCTCCAACCCGTAGGCCGCGGCTTTTTCCGCGATACGGTGCGTCACGTCCTGCAGACTGAGGCGCCGGTCCAAACCAAGCCATACGTTCTCGGCCACGGTCAGCGTGTCGAACAGGCTGAAGTGCTGGAAGACCATGCTGATGCCCAGCGCCCGCGCCTGCTGGGGGCCGGCTATCTGGACCGGTTGCCCATTGAAGATCACTTCGCCGGCATCGGGCCGCACGGCACCGTAGATGATCTTCATCAGGGTGCTCTTGCCGGCGCCGTTTTCGCCAAGAACCGCGTGGAGCTGGCCAGGCATCACTGTGAGGTCCACGCCATCGTTGGCCAGCACACCCGGGTAGCGCTTGGAGACGCCCCGAAGAGCCAACCGGGGGCAATCGTGAGGCGGGGCGGCGGCAGTCGAGACCATTGGCGCCGATTGTGGATCAGGCTGGAGGGAAAGATCCCGGGGAGCCGGTGCCCGGCGGGCCGCGCATGGTCCGGCCGTCCACCACCACCTCCTGGAGCAGGCGTTCATCGCCCAGGATCATCCAGGCGAAGACACGCTCGTGCAAACTGCCGGCCAGGCTCAAGCGGTGCCCAACCGCTTCATCCCGGGACCAGTTCCAAACGGTGACATCGGCAGCACACCCTGGCTCCAGCCGACCGATCTCGGCCTCAAGCCCCAACGCCTGCGCCGCACCCAGAGTGACCGCATGCAAGGCACTCCATGCCGTCAGGCGCTGCCCCTGCAAGGCCTGGATCTGATAGGCGGCAGCCAGGTTGCGCAGCAGGTTCAGGCTGGTGCCGCCCCCGACATCGCTGGCCACCGAGACGCGCACGCCCGCCTCTTCAGCTTGACGCCAATTGAACAGACCGCTGCCCAGGAACAGATTGGATGTGGGGCAGTGCGCAATCGTGGCCCCAGTTTGCCGAACCAATGCGCGATCGACATCATCCAGCCAGATCCCGTGCGCAAGCACCGTCCTGCCATTGAGCAGACCGCGCGAGGCATAGACGTCGAGATAGGTGCGGGACTCGGGAAAGAGGCCTGCCACCCACTCAAGCTCGGAGCGGTTCTCGGCGACGTGTGTCTGCAGATAAAGGCTCGGGTCCTCCCGCAACAGTCGGGCGGCCATGGCCAGCTGCGCCGGTGAGGAAGTCGGCGCAAAACGCGGCGTGACCGCGTAGGAGCACCGACCCCTTCCGTGCCAGCGGTCAATCAGGCGTCGGCAGGCCAACTCGGACTGCGAAACATCATCGCAAACCGGTTCAGGCACATTCCGATCCATCAGCACTTTGCCGGTGATCATGCGCATGCCCCTTCGGTGCGCAGCCTCGAACAGCAGATCGGCCGAATGCTCGTGAACCGTCGGGAATGCCATCGCAGCCGTGGTGCCATGGTCGATCAGAGCCTGCACGAACCGCTCGGCTCCGAGGCGGGCGATCTCCGGGTCACCGTGCCTGGCCTCTGCAGGAAAGGTGTGGTTTTCCAACCATTGCAGCAGCTCGGTTCCGTAGCTGGCCAGGACATCGATCTGTGGACCGTGCACATGGGTGTCGATCAGTCCGGGGAGGATCAGGCGACCCGTGTGATCCACGCGCCGCCAGGAGGGGCCCGGCGGCTCGGCCTGGACCGCCTCGATGCGACTTCCGCAAATCAGGAGCCAGTGGTCGGGACGCCAACGCAGCTGCGGCGGCTCAAGCGATCCCCAGGAGGGACGGCCGGTGAAGTCCAGCAGGTCGCCCCGCAACGCCCAAGTCTCAGCAGCCATGACCCATTCCCGCCCAGTCCGCCCTTGTCTCATCGGGGGGCCGGCAGAACGCCATCCGTAACGGCGCTGCGGGCTCAAGGGCAGTTCGTCGGCCTGAATCCATGGCAGCAACTGTATGACAATCGTCGAAGCAAACGCTTGACGCCGGAGCTTCCGTGCGTCTCCTCCACGCCATGACCACAAAGGCATCGCCACGAGCCGCACCGATGGATCCCATGCCGCCGGGCCAACGTCCCATCCGCTTCCTCCATCGGGGTCGAACAGTCCAGCTCTCGGGACTTGCACCCACGACGACTGTGCTCTCATGGCTGCGCGAGCAAGCCGCCTGCACCGGCACCAAGGAAGGCTGCAATGAAGGCGACTGCGGGGCTTGCATGGTGGCGGTTGCGCAGCTCGATGGGGAAGGCCGAGTCACCCTGCAAAACCTCAACTCGTGCCTGATGTACCTGCCGACGCTGGATGGCAAGGCCTTGTTCGGCGTGGAGGACCTCAGCGGCCTTTGTGGCGGCAGACTTCATCCCGTGCAGCAGGCCATGATTGAGCACCACGGCAGCCAATGCGGCTTCTGCACTCCGGGCTTCGTGATGACGATGTGGACTGTCTGGCAGAGCGCCCAACACGGTGCCGCCGCGCCAAGCCGCCAGGATTGGGCCGATGCGCTGGCGGGAAACCTTTGCCGCTGCACCGGTTACCGCCCGATCCTGGATGCGGCCCAGGCCTGCATGGTGCCCGAGGCGCGCCGCACCGGGGTGCTCGACCTCGAGGCCCTGCGAAACGATCTGTCGTCCCTGGCGGCCGATGCGGATCTGGACTATTCGGCGCCTGACCCGGCGCTGGGGGACCTGAGGCGCTTCAGCGCGCCGGGCTCGAGCGACGCCTTGGCCGCTTGCCTTGAGTCCAACCCTGGCGCCCGCATTTTGGGCGGAGCGACCGACATCGGCCTGTGGACCAACAAGCAGCACCGCGATGTCGGGCATCTGGTCTACACCGGACTTGCCTTGGACTTGCGCAAGATTGAGTTTCGGGACGGATGGCTGCGAATCGGCGGAGCGGTGACCCTTGAGGCGGCGTGGCAAGCCCTGCAGTTGCATTGGCCCGTTTTGGGTGACCTCTGGCGGAGGTTCGCGTCGCCACCCGTGCGCCATGCCGGCACGATGGCGGGCAACGTGGCCAACGGATCTCCCATTGGGGATGGGCCGCCCGTGCTGATGGCGCTGGGAGCCCGACTCATCCTGCGGCGCGCGGCCCACAGACGGGTGGTCCCGCTGGACGGCTTCTACAGCGGCTACCAGCGAAACGGGCTCACCCCAGGCGAGTTCATCGAATGGATTGAGATGCCCATGCCCGAGCGCGGGCAGGTTTTGCGCGCGTGGAAAGTCTCCAAGCGCTACGACAGCGACATTTCGGCGGTTTGTGCGGCCTTTGGGCTGAAGTTTGAAGCGGGCAATGCCGAACCAGGGGGCGACCTGCGCGAGGCCATCCTCGCCTTCGGAGGGATGGCCGCCACGGTGACACGTGCATCCCGGGCCGAGCGGGCACTGCTTGAGGGCGGCTGGAATGAGTCGAGCGTCCGCCGAGCCCAAGAAGTGCTGGGCGAGGATTTCCAACCCATCGGCGATCAGCGAGCCAGCGCAGCCTACCGGATCGACGCGGCTCGCGCTCTCCTGCAGCGCCTGTGGCTCTCCATTGGCGCCGATGGCCCGAACGGCCATCAGCCCCCCGCGAGACCGACCGGACCGCTGCTGGAGGTGTGGCGGTGATGGAAGCGCGCGGGATGGACCCGGTCGCCGGCAGCATTGGCCGCCCGCTGCCCCACGAGTCTGCCCACCTGCACGTCACCGGCCAGGCCACCTACGTGGACGACATTCCCGAAGTCCGGGGGACGCTGCACTGCGCCCTTGGGCTTTCACCGGTGGCTCACGGCCGCCTGTTGGCTGTCGACAAGGCGCAGCTGCTCCGCCTGCCGGGAGTGGTTGCCGTTCTTTGCGCGGCGGACATCCCCGGCCAGAACCAGTGCGGCCCAATCGTCAAGGACGATCCGATCCTCGCCGAGAACACGGTGAACTATGTCGGCCAGCCTGTCCTGGCGGTCGTCGCCACGGAGCGCCGCCTCGCGCTGCGTGCGGCAGCGCAGGCGGCGCAGGCAATGACCATCGAGCCTCTCGCGGCAATCCTCAGCGCGCGGGAAGCCCATGCCCAGGGCCACCATGTGGTGCCGGCAATGAAATTGAGCCGCGGCGATGCAGCGTCAGCCTTGGAAAGCGCTGTGCACCGGTTGTCGGGCACACAGGTGATCGGTGGCCAAGAGCAGTTCTATCTTGAGGGCCAGATCAGCTACGCGATCGGCCTGGAGGACCAGAGCATGCGGGTGCACTGCTCGACCCAGCACCCCAGCGAGATGCAGCACCTTGTGGCCGCAGCCTTGGGCGTGGGATCCCACCATGTCCAGGTGGAGTGCAGGCGCATGGGCGGCGGCTCTGGCGGCAAGGAGGCACAGTCGGCGCGGATCGCCTGCGTGGCTGCCGTTGCGTCCAGGCGACTTGGGCGGCCCGTGAAACTGAGGGTCGACCGGGACGACGACTTCATGGTGACCGGTCGACGCCATCCTTTCGAGGTTGATTGGGAGGTGGGCTTTGACGATCGGGGCGTGCTGCAGGCCGCCAGGGCCCTGTTCATTTCGAATGCCGGTTGCTCGGCCGATCTCTCCGCGCCGGTGATGACGCGCGCGATCTGCCACTTCGACAACGCCTACTTCCTGCCGGCCGTCGACCTGCATGGTTACTGCGCCCGCACCAACACCCAGAGCAACACCGCGTTTCGGGGCTTCGGAGGGCCGCAAGGGGCGCTGGTGATCGAGGCCATCCTGGACGGCGTGGCCCGTCGGCTTGGACTCGATCCGCTCGAGGTTCGCCGCCGCAACCTCTACGGCAGAACGCCGGCCCAAGGGCGCAGCACCGCGCCCTACGGCCAGGAGGTGCAGGACAACATCCTGCACGAACTCATCGATGATCTGGCCCAAAGCGCGCAGTACGAAAGGCGCCGCCGCGAGATCGCCGAGTTCAATGCAACAAGCCCCGTGATCAAGAAGGGACTGGCCCTGACGCCGGTGAAGTTCGGCATCTCGTTCAACCTGGCCCACCTGAATCAGGCCGGCGCGCTGGTTCATGTCTACACCGACGGCACAGTGCTGGTCAACCACGGCGGCACCGAAATGGGCCAAGGCCTCAACACCAAGGTGGCACAGGTCGTGGCTCATGAGCTGGGCCTGGACGTGCCGAGGGT
>CAYYYC010000079.1:0-8871 GCA_964475695.1 uncultured Rubrivivax sp. | reverse complement strand
CCATCATGTAGCTCAGGTTTGCCAAGGTAAAGCTCTTGCCGATGCCACCCTTGCCGTAGATGGCGATGATCTGCGTCTGCTTCTTGACTTCACCGGTGTGCACTGCGTCTGGCTCCATCGCCGCTTCGGCGCGCAACTGCTGGCGGTTGAGCATCAGCTGCACCGGAACGGCAGCGGTGGAAGGTGCGGGTTGGCTCATGCGCTGGCGCTCCAATCGAGGATCATCTTGAGGCAGGACGGATCGCCGAAGGCTCTCCGGTAGGCGTCTTCGGCGTGAGCGATCCGCTCGCGATGGGTGATCAGCCCGCCCAGCGACAGGCGCCCGCTGGCCAGCAGCGCCTGCACCGCGAGCATGTCGGGCCGCTGCCACTCGGCTGCGGCACGGATGCGTGCCTCCCTCATGAAGGCAGGCGGGAAAAGGAAGGACAGAGGCTCGTGATAGAAGCCCGCCAGAACCACTTCGCCGCCTGGCGCCAACCTGGCGATCAGCGAATCCAGGATCTGAGCATCCCCGCTGACGTCATAGATCGCCTTGTAGTCCCGCCGCGGGTCAGCAGCCGGATCGATCACCTCATATCCCTGGGCGCCTTCCCGACGCAACGGTTGAGTCTCCCAGACCGTGGGCGGTGCACCGCCCGCGGCAACCGCCAACCGCGCCAGCAGCCGGCCCAGCACGCCATGCCCCACGATCAGGTCCGGGGGACTGTGCGGAAGCCCTCGCCCGCCGCCGGCCACAGAGTGGTACGCCGTGGCCGCAAGAGCCAGCAGCACAGCCTCCTCGCCGGCGGTTTCAGGCAACGGGAAAACCCTCGCGGCGGGCACCACCACCCGGGAAGCTGACCCGCCGAACAGCCCGCGAACGCCCTCATAGCAATTGGCGCCGGGCACGAACACTCGCTCGCCGACTCGATAGTCCGTTTGTCGTCCGGCCTCCACCACATGCCCCACCGACTCGTAACCGGGAACCAGGGGGTAGCCCATCCCTGGAAACGGCGGCATCTGACCCGTCCAGAAGAGGCGCTCGGTGCCCGTGCTGATCCCACTCCACCGCATGTCCACCACCAGGTCAGCCGGTCCAGGCGCGTGCAGCGCCAGCTGGGTCACGGCCAGGCTTTGCGGGCGCTCAATGACGACGGCCCGCGTACTGAGATCGGAGTCCATACGCGTCATCCTAGGCTTACTTTTGTAGTTGTCAACTCCAGTTTACGCCTATTTCCTGGCGACCATGACTCGGGTCTGCAGGGGAAGCCGTGTCGGCAGCAGCCTGGCAGCGCCAAACCCGGCCCTCGCCAGCAGCCCGGCCAGATGCTCAGGGGTCCGGGGTCGTCCCTTGCCCATGGCCATCAGGTAGAAGTTGAAGTACGCCTCGCCCGCCGGCTCGGCTCCGGGAGTGCCGGACATCGGCTCGGCCAGAATGAGCTGCCCGCCTTCGGGCAGGGCCCGGTGCACCGCCTCCAGCACCCGCAGCACCCGCTCGTCGGGATGGTCAAACGCCACCCGGATCAGGCTGATGACGTCGGCCCCGCGCGGAAGAGGGTCGCAGGCGAAGTCCCCCCCGTGCACTTCACAACGGGCAGCCAGCCCGGCCCGCACCAGCCGCTCACGGGCCCTGTGAGCCACCGCCGGCAAGTCAAAGAGCATCAACTTGATGTGCGGTGCGTGCGCCGCCGCCTGCTGAACGAACCGGCCCTCGCCGCCGCCCACATCCATCAGACAGCGAAAGGCCCGCAACGGCACGGCCTGCAACACCTCCTCGGCGATCATCGGCTGGGTGGCCGACATCAGGGCTGAATAGGCGGCCACGTCGGCATCGGACAGCCCCCCGGGGGCTGCATTGTTGGCGTAGCCCCAATACGCCGCCATGCGGCCCTTGGGCTCGCCCGCCTTCAACAGGGGGACGGGATCCCGCAGGTCGTCGTAGAGCAGACCGTGGTGCTCGATCATGGCAGCGATGCCGGGGTCGGAGAGCAGGGGGGCCCCAAGCACTCCCATCCCGTAGGCACCCGAGTCGCGCCTCTCGAGCAGTTTGAGCGAACAGGCGGCCGCCAACAGCCTGCCAAGGCCCGCCTCGCCCACCCCAGTCAGCGCACTGAGCTCTCCCAGAGGGCGTGGCCCATGCGCCACGTGGTCGAGCAGCCTGAGCCGCACGCAGGCCAGGAGAGTCTGGCTGTAGACGAACCCAGCCATCAGGTCAAAGAGCGCCCGCGCTCGGCGGCGAACCAACCACCGCGGCAAACTCCACGCCATCGCCCATCGCCTGAAGGCGGCACTGCGCAGCCGCGCATCCCGCCAGTCCAGCCACCGGTCGCGCCAGGTCAGAGAGGCGGGTGCAGCCACCTGCGGCGGTTGCGGCGATCGGGCCGGCTGGCTCACGGGAGGCATGGGCGCGGAGTCTGGCCGGAATGACGCAGTCAGGCCACCACTCTGAGGATGTCGGGCACCAGGTCCTGTGGCACCAACCTCACCGACTCCTGACGCACGAGATGCCGCAACATTCCGGCCCCCTCGCAGTCGGGCACCGCGGCTTGGGCCTGCCGCACCAGATCCTCGAAGTAGCGCACTGCGCCATCAAGCCCCAGCTCCGCAGCTCGGCTTGGTCGTCCATGCTCGGCATCCTGTCCCACAGGCTTGCCCAACAGGGCCGGATCGCCGGCCACGTCGCGAATATCGTCAGCCACCTGATAGGCCTCGCCCAAACAATCGCCGAAGGCCCGCCAGGGCTCGGCGGAGGCGCCGCTGGCCAGAGCGCCGCAAACGGTAGCCGCCGTGAACAGAGCACCCGTCTTGGCCCGCTGGTAATCGCCCAGATCCGCGCGCGCCTCACACTCCCAGGCTTGCCCGGCCACGATGCCCGACGGCATGCCCACGCCGGCGGCCACAGCGGCCAGCACGCGCGGCATCCGCCGCGGATGGCTGTTGCCCGCGCGGGCAATCACTTCGAAGGCCATCACGATCAGGGCATCGCCCGCCAGCACGGCCAGACGTTCTCCCCACGCCTTGTGCACCGTGGGCTGGCCGCGACGCAAGTCAGCGTCATCGAAGCAGGGAAGGTCGTCATGCACCAGCGAAGCGCAGTGCAGCAATTCAATGGCCACCGCCGCCGCATCGGCCAGTTCCGGGTCGTCGTCCCCGCAGGCCTTGGCCACCGCCAGACAGAGCTGCGGCCGAATCCGCGCGCCCCCCGGAAAAACAGCATGCCGGACCGCGGAGGCCAGACGCGGGGGGCACGCTGGGCCGCAGGCGCCGAGCATGGCGCCCTCGAGCGACGCTTCGATGCGCATCAACAGGCTCATGGAACCTCCCGCGAGGGTTTCAGGGTTGTGGGGGCATGGGCTGTGAGGACTTCGCGCAACCGCGGTCTCCCGGAGTCCGGCAGGCCGAACAGTCTCTGCAGGGTCTGGGCGGTGGCGCGGCGGTGGTCTTCGCCGCCGGCGCGTATCTCGTGCAGCGCGCCATGCATCAGCTTGGCCGTCAATCCGCGGGTCAGCGCCTGCAGCACCGCATCCACGCTGTCGCCGCGGGCCAGACGGCGACGGGCCCGGCGCATCTCGACTTCGGCCCAATCCTCGGCCCGATGCTGCAAGGCTTGGATCAACGGGACGCTGCGACGCTGCAGCATCCAATGTTCAAAGCTGCGCACGCCCTCATCCACGATGGTCTCGGCCTGCTCGATGGCTGCCTCGCGGTTGCCCGTGCCTTGCCGAACGATGGCCGCCAAGTCGTCGATCGTGTACAGGTAGACATCCGCCAGCCTGGCCACCTCAGGCTCAATGTCGCGCGGAACCGCAAGGTCGACCATCAGCATGGGCCGCCGTCGCCGCTCCACAAGCGCACGCTCCACCGCACCAAGTCCGATCAGAGGCAAGGCGCTTGCGGTGCAGGACACCACGAGGTCGAACTCATGCAACCGCGCCGGCATGCCGCCCAACGGCATGGGCCGGGCCCCGGTGCGCTCAAGGAGCCGCGCCGCGCGCTCGGCGCTGCGATTGGCCACGGCCATCACAGCCGGCCCGCGTGCCGCCACATGGGTGGCCACGAGTTCAATCATCTCTCCGGCCCCCACAAAGAGAACCTTCAGCGACTGGAAGTCCTCGAACAACTGGTCTGCCAAGCGGACCACGGCTGCCGCCATGCTGACCGAATGGGCGCCAATCTCAGTGCGGGTGCGAACCGCCTTGGCTACGGAGAAGCTGCGCTGGAACAGTTGATGCAGGGTGCTGCCCAGCGTTCCGGCCTGCCCGGCTTGGCGCACCGCAGCCTTCATCTGGCCAAGAATCTGAGGCTCTCCGAGCACCATGGAGTCCAAGCCGCTGGCCACGCGAAATGCATGCCGTGCCGTCTGCGGTCCTTCCAGCACATAGAGGTGGTCATTGAGCGCCTGCCCCTGCAGCCCGCCCCGACCCGCCAGCCAGGAGATGCCGGCCTGGCAGACATCGCGCATCGTGCCCCCCTGGGTGGCCACATACAACTCGGTCCGGTTGCAGGTCGACAGGATCGCCGCCTCCCCCGCCTGCGCAGGCAAACGGGACCGCAGCGACTGCAGATGCTCGCCCAACGCGTCCTGTGCAACGGCGAACCGGCTTCGCACGTCAAGGGGCGCCGAATGATGATTCAAGCCTATGGAGACGACATTCATCCCGATCGAAATCCCGCCTGATTCCGGGTTTGTCCAGAGCCTGGACTGTTCCCAGTGTCAATTTATGGTGATAGTATGACTGTCATTCGAAGTTGACAACTGGGATTGTCCACCATGAAGCAGCCCTTCCCCTTCTCGGCGATCGTGGGTCAGGACGAGATGAAGCGGGCCATCCTGATCACTGCGGTGGACCCCACCGTGGGCGGGGTGCTCATCCTGGGCGATCGCGGCACCGGCAAGTCCACTGCGGTCAGGGCCTTGGCTGCGCTTCTGCCCCCGATCACGGCCGTCCGCGGGTGTCCCTACCATTGCGATCCCGCCCAACCGGCCTTGGCCTGCCCGGCCTGCGGCGAACTCGGCCCGCGTCGCACACGGGGCGCCAAGGCCGCAACCGCCGCTGTCGAGCGGATCCCCGTCCCGGTTGTCGACCTGCCTTTGGGTGCGACTGAAGACCGGGTGCTTGGAGCGTTGGACCTGGAAAAGGCCCTCAGTGCAGGCCAGAAGTGCTTTGAGCCCGGCCTGCTTGCCCGCGCCAACCGAGGGTTTCTCTACATCGATGAGGTCAACCTGCTGGAAGACCATCTGGTGGACCTGCTCATCGATGTGGCGGCTTCCGGAGAAAACGTCGTCGAGCGCGAAGGTCTGAGCGTGCGACACCCGGCCCGCTTTGTGTTGGTCGGCAGCGGCAACCCCGAGGAGGGTGAGCTCCGTCCTCAACTGCTGGATCGATTCGGCCTGTCGGTGGATGTGCGAACGCCCACGGACATTCCCACGCGGGTGGAAGTGATCCGGCGCCGGGACGCGTACGAGCGTGAGCCCGATGCGTTCTGTCGGCAGTGGCACCCCCAGGATCTGATGGTGCGGGACCAGATCGATTCGGCCCGCACTCGCCTCAATCAGTTGGCAGTCGGCGATGAAGTCCTGGAAAAGGCTGCCGCGCTCTGCCTGCATCTGGGCACCGATGGGCTTCGCGGTGAACTCACGCTGCTTCGGGCGGCGCGGGCCTGGGCCGCCCTTCAGGAGCGGCATCAGGTGAGCGTGGAGGACCTGCGTGCGGTGGCACCCAGCGCCCTGAGGCACCGGCTGCGGCGCAATCCCCTGGACGACACCGCCGCCGGTGTCCGGATCGAGCGCGCGGTGGCCGAAGCCCTGGAGCCGTCGAAAGGGCAGCCGCCCACCGGCGTCAACCCCCTGGCGGCCTGACCCCGGCCACCCACAGGGTCACCCCGTGTCCAACCTTGCCAGCGCATCGGGGGCTCGCGCACCGAGCCTGCGCCCCGTTGCCACGGGTCGGCAGGAGAGGCACGGCGGCGAGGCGATCGAGGTCGAAACGCAGGCTCTGCTGCGGTGGATGGACGCGCGCCTCACGGCTGCACTGCTGGCGGTCAATCCCGTCGGGCTGGGCGGCGCTCATGTGCGCTGCAGTCCCGGGCCGGTTCGGGACCAATGGCTCGGGCTGGTTGCAGCGGCAGCACCACCCGATGGCAAGCTGACCCGCCTTCCCCAGCATGCCGATGAGTCCAGGATGCTCGGCGGGCTCGATTTGGGCGCCACGCTCCAGGCAGGCAAGCCCGTCCTGCAGCCCGGTCTGCTCGGCGAGCTGGACGGAGGATTGCTCTTGTGCCCGATGGCCGAGCGGCTGCCGCGGCTTGTGGTGGCGCACCTGACCCAGGCCCTGGACCGGCGACTGGTTCGTGTCGAGCGCGAGGGCCTGGGCGTCGAGACGCCCACCCGGTTCGGTGTCATCGCGTTGGATGAATCTCAGCCCTTCGGCGAGGATCCGGGGCTTGAACCGGCCCTGGCCGAGCGGCTCGCATTCTGCGTGGACCTCCATGGCCTCGATTGGAGAAGCTGCGGCATCGAACCCCTGGAGCCGTCACCGCAGGCCTGCTGGGGTGAGGATGAGCTACAAGCCTTCGGGCTGGCACGCCAAAGGCTCATGCAAGTCAGCGTTTCGGATGATGTCATGGGCGCCATGGTGCAGGCCGCGCAAGCGCTCGGCGTGGAGTCAGCTCGCGCAGCCTGGTGGGCTGTGCAGGCGGCTCGGACGCTGGCCGCGCTGCGCGGGATGGCTGAGCCCTCGGCTCAGGAGGTTCGGGATGCCGCACGGTTGGTCCTCGGCCCGCGCGCCACACACTGCCCCCCGCTGCCGCCGGAAACCGCCGACGCCTCGGATTGCACCCCGCCAGAGTGCGAGAACGCAGAGCCTGCCAGGCCATTGGAGCCCGACACCGAAACGCCCGCTGCGCATCCGCAAGTCGAGGTCGACCACCCGGCCGACGAAGCTCCCCGCGAGGAAACCGGGGACAGTCTGACCGATCGCGAGCTCACCGTGGAAGCGATCCAGGCCGCCTTGCCGGCGGGTCTCCTGGCCCTGATGGCCCAGCGCAGTGGGCTGTCGCGCCGCCCCGGACAGGCCCGAGAGGCCACCTCACGCGGCGGGCAGCACATGAAGAACGGTTCGCGCGGCAGGCCAAAAGCGAGCCGTCCAGGCGTCCCCCGCTCCGGACAGCGCATCAGCCTCATCGACACCCTGCGTCAGGCTGCGCCGTGGCAGAGGCTGCGCAAGGAGAGCGTGGCCGATGCGGCAGGCCACAGTGCGTTCGTGAAGGTCCGGCGCGAGGATCTGAGAGTTGTCAGGCGAGAACCGCGTCGGCCCACCACCACCGTCTTCCTGGTCGATGCCTCAGGCTCCAATGCGCTGAACCGGCTGGCGGAGGCCAAGGGTGCCGTCGAAACGATGCTGGCTGACTGTTATGTCCGCAGAGATCGAGTTGCCGTCATCGGCTTCAAGGGGCTGCGTGCCGAGATTCTGCTGCCGCCCACCCGCTCGCTTGTGCGTGCAAAGCGCAGCCTGGCGGGACTTCCCGGCGGAGGCGGAACTCCAATGGCCAGGGCCCTGACCGATTCGCGGCTCCTTTGCCAAACCCTGGAGCGGCGGGGGGATGCGGTTTCGCTGGTGCTGCTGACGGATGGCAAGGCCAACATCAGCATGGACGGCAAGCCCGGCCGTGAGCAGGCGCATGCAGACGCTGTCGTCGCGGCGCGGGAGCTGTACCGCTGCGGCATTGCGTGCCTCCTGATCGACACCTCGCCGAAACCTCAACCACAGGCGCGGGAGCTGGCCTTGGCCATGGGCGCGCGCTACGTGGCACTGCCCTATGCGCAGGCCGGCGAGATCGGACGAATCGTGCGCAACATCCAGGCGGCGTGACCGCGGCTGTGCCCTGCCCCGTGCTGCCCTATTCCGTGGGCCCTGCATGATGAGCCAACCCTTGAACTGGGATCGTGATGGCGCCGACTGGCCTCTGCGCCAGCACAGTCGCTTCATCACGATCGGGCACCTCCGCTGGCACATCCAGCGTCTGGGCCCACCGCGCGATTCTTGCGGGCCTGGGCAACAGCCTCCTCGCATCTGGCTGCTGCACGGCACCGGCGCCTCGACCCACACCTGGCGCGATCTTGCGCCGATCCTGGCGCAGCATCGGGAAGTCATCAGCATCGATTTGCCCGGGCACGCTTTCACTCGAGGGGCCACGGACGCGGATCTGAGCCTGCCCGGCATGGCACAGGCGCTGATTGCCCTTCATGAGGCCATCGGCCCTCCCGGCCGCAATCCGAGCCAGGACTGTTGGGTCGGGCACTCAGCCGGCGCCGCGATCGCCCTGAAGGTGCTGCACCTGCGGCCCGAGATCGTTTCGGCAGCGGTCTGCCTCAACGGCGCCCTGTTGCCTTGGGGCGGCAAGGCCGCCAGCGTCTTCATGCCGCTGGCCAGGGCGCTGGCCACCCATCCCCTGAGCAGTCGCTTCTTCATCTGGAGCGCGCAGCGCGCAGGCACGGTGGATGCGCTGCTCAAGGACACCGGTTCGTCCATCGATGACCGGGGGCGGGACCTGTACGAACGATTGGCCGCAAACGAGGCCCACCTGCGCTCAGTTCTGCGGATGATGGCGAATTGGGAGCTTGAGCCCTTTGCCCGCGAGCTCCCCCTGTTGCCCGGAGACAGGATTGCACTGATCAGCAGCGCGCAGGACACGACAGTGCCGCCATCGGTGAGCGCTCGGGCGGCGCGGCTGATGGCCGGTTCACGACTGGTGAGCCTGCCGCGGTGGGGACACCTGGGGCACGAGGAGGCGCCGGCGGAATGGGCCAGCCTGATCCTGCAGGCCTGCGGGGAGGCGGTGGAGGCGCGAGGCGGAGTCGAACCGCCCTAACCGGATTTGCAATCCGGGGCA
>CAYYYC010000078.1:8672-8935 GCA_964475695.1 uncultured Rubrivivax sp. | reverse complement strand
TGCTTCTCGGGCTGTTCTTCATCACCATCGGGATGAAACTGGACTGGCGCCCGATTCTGGAGCAGTGGGGCCTGGTGCTGCTGCTGACGCTGGGGCCGGTGTTGGCCAAGGCTGTGCTCGTGACTGTGCTGGCGCGCCTGTTTCGTGCGCCCATGGGGGTGGCGCTTCGCACGGGGCTGTATCTGGCGCAGGCCGGTGAGTTCGGCTTCGTGCTGCTGACCTTGGGCGCGGAGCAGCGGCTCATCGACGGCCAGTGGGTGCGC
>CAYYYC010000078.1:0-8662 GCA_964475695.1 uncultured Rubrivivax sp. | reverse complement strand
ATGCTGGCCACCCCGTTTCTCATCCTCTACAGCAATGCCATCGTTTCGAGGCTTGTGGCCAGCGACTGGATGCTGCAGTCGGTGCAGCTGACCTCGATCGCCACGAAGAGCATGCGTGCGGAGGCGCACATCATCATCGCGGGCTACGGGCGCAGCGGGCAGAACCTGGCCCGCATCCTGGAGCGCGAGGCCATTCCCTACATGGCCCTGGACCTCGACCCGGATCGCGTGCGCCAGGCGGCGGCGGCCGGCCAGAGCGTGGTGTTCGGAGACGCGGCGCGAATCCAGAGCCTGATGGCCGCAGGGCTGGCGCGCGCCAGCGCCGTGGTCGTCAGCTACCACGACACGCCTTCGGCGCTGAAAATCCTGCAGCTGGTGCGCGAGCATGCGCCCAAGGTGCCCGTGCTGGTGCGCACAATCGACGACACCGACCTTGAGCGGCTGCGCGCAGCCGGCGCCACTGAGGTGGTGCCTGAGGCCATCGAAGGCTCGCTGATGCTTGCCTCTCACGCATTGGCTTTGGTGGGTGTGCCCATGCGCAGGGTCATTCGCATGACACGCGATGCACGGGATGCCCGCTACGGGCTGTTGCGCGGGTATTTCCACGGCGCCGACGATGACACCGTCGAGGAGCTGCATCAGGAGAGGCTGTCGACCGTGGTGCTGCCGCAGGCCGCGGCCGCCATCGGGCAGACGGTGGGCGATCTGGCGCTGCAGGCCATGGGTGTGCAGCTGGTGACAGTGCGCCACGCCGGCGGCGCGGTGCAGCAACCCGACGACGGCCTGGTGCTGCAGGCCGGCGACGCCCTGGTGCTGTCGGGAAAGCCCGAGCCACTTTCCCTGGCGGAGGCCAGGCTTCTGCGCGGCTGAGGCGGCACACTGCGGAACATCATGCAAACGCCCACCGAAGACTCCCCGGCATTGCGCTCGATGATTCGCCGCCGCATCCGCACGGTGATGGATTGGCCTGCGCCGGGCATCGCATTTCGCGACATCACGCCATTGCTCGGTGACGCTCAGGCGTTCCGCGCGCTCATCGGACTGTTGGCGCAGCGCTACCGCGGCGCCAGGCTCACCGCCGTGGCCGGGTTGGATGCGCGCGGCTTCATCATCGGCTCAGTGCTGGCCCACGAGCTCAACCTGGGGTTCGTGCCGATCCGCAAGAAGGGCAAGCTGCCGTTCCAGACGCTGGAGGAAGCCTACGAGCTTGAGTACGGCCACGCGGCGATGCAAATCCACTCCGATGCGGTGGGGGCAGGCGACCGTGTGGTGTTGGTGGACGACCTGGTGGCCACGGGAGGAACGATGCTGGCCGGCATGAGACTGCTGCACAGGCTCGGCGCCGAGGTGCTCGAGGCCGCAGCCATCGTCGACCTCCCCGATCTGGGGGGCTCAAGCCGGCTGACGCAGGCCGGGCTCTCGTTCCACTCGGTGGTCAGCTTCGAGGGTCACTGAGCGAGCGGACACCGCTAGCGGCGGAAGTAGGCCTCGACCTGCCCTTTGAGCTTGATCAGGAGGGCGCGTCCCCGGCGGTCCAATGTCTTGCCGGCCGGAACACGGATCCAGCCCTCGCTGATGCAGTACTCCTCGACATCGTGCCGCTCGCGGCCGTTGAAGCGCACCCCGATGTCGCGGCCCATCAAGGCCTGCACATGGTGGGGGCTGGCCGGGTCGGTGGAGAGGCGGTCGGGCAGGGCCGCATCCCGGTCGGGCTCTTGGCTGGGTTGCATGGGCGGATTGTCAGGCCAGACAAACCCCTGCAGGCTGGGATGGGCGGTCGCCACCGAGAAACAAGGCCGGCCGTTCCCGATGCTTCTGCAGGGCTGTTGTTTTGGCGACACTGCCCCGCCGGGGCAGGCCCCCGCCAAGCCTTGAAAGTGCATCAAAACAACGCTTTGGGCGCCAATACCTTCGTCAATCCCTCAAATTGACCCCGATCGCCGGGGTGACCGAGGGACACTAGGACGAACCCGCATTCCCCACTTTCGTGGCGATTGACACAGTCGTTGCCTTGGGGAAGCGCCACCACGGCGTTGCCGTCTTCATTTTTTTGGAGTGTCCATGTTCAACAAGTCCCAACTTGCAACCGCCGTCGTGGCCGTTGCCGGAGGCGTGCTGCTCAGCGGTTTGCAGCCCGTTGCCGCCCAAACCCAACGCGTGGAGATCACCGGCTCGAACATCAAGCGGCTGGATGCCGAGACCGTTTCCCCGGTGGAAGTGCTGACCCGCGAGGACATCGAGCGCACCGGCCAGCCCACGGTGGCCGACCTGCTGCGCAGCAGCGTCTTCAACTCCGGCGCGGGCTTCGGTGAAGGCTATGGCGGCGGCAACACCTTCGCTCCCGGCGCCTCGGCGGCTTCGCTGCGCGGACTGGGCGCCAAGACCACCCTGGTGCTGATCAACGGTCGCCGCACGGCAGGTTATGGATTCGCGCAGAACCTCAACGCGGTGTTCGTCGACCTCAACCAGATTCCGGCCAGCGCGGTCGATCGCATCGAAGTGTTGCGCGACGGCGCCTCGGCCATCTACGGCTCCGACGCGATCGCCGGCGTGGTCAACATCATCATGCGCAAGGACTACAGCGGCGTGGAGCTTTCGGGCTCTGCAGGCTCCTCCGAGGGCAAGACCGACCGCCGTCTGACAGCCACCATGGGCTCCAAGGGCCTGATGGGCGGCAAGCTCAATCTTTTCGGAACCGTGGACTACTACCAGCGCGAGCTGCTCATGCAGGGCGACATGGAGTTCCTCGGCGGCTCCCGCGACCTGCGCGGCAAGTACGAGGGCGCCCGGAACTTCCAGGCGCTGACCTCGGGCGGCACCTGGCAGCAGGTCGGCCCCACGGGTGTGGGCCTGAACACCACGACGTCCTTCAAGGCCATCTCCGAGTGCGCCGGCACGGTGATGAACGGTCAGCAGGCGGTTGAAGCCGGCCTGATCAACCTCACGCCCACCACCCAGTCGGCCGCCAGCCTGGCGATCAACACGGCTCGTTCGGCGGTGACCAACACCTACTGCACCTACGATTTCAAGAACCAGTTCACGATCCTGCCGGGGGCCAAACGCCTGAATGGCTTCTTCCGCGCCTCGATGGACCTGTCTCCCACCACCTTGGCCTACGCCGAGGTGGGCCTGTCCCGCTCCGAAAGCGAGCAGAAGTTCCAGGCCCCCTTCTTCTCAGGCACCACGGGCCTGCAGCAGACAGCCGCCGGCCTGCGCCCCTTCACCTACAACGCCTACTATGCGCCCGGCGCCGCCGGCAACCCATTCAGCACGAACGCCTTCTACAGCGGCGTGCTCAACGACATGGGCACGCGCGATTCGCTGATCACCTCCACCGTGGGCCGCGTGGTGGCGGGCATGCTCTACACCGTCAAGAACTGGGACTTTGACTCGGCGGTCGGCTTCGCCCAGACGAACTCCGAGACGCAGAACGTCAACCGGCTGACGCTGTCGGGCACCAGCGCGGTGTTGGGCATTCCGGCCACACCCCAGCCGCCGATCCCGGTCTCCACGGCCCCGCTGTACAACCTGGACAAGCCCTCGACCAACACCGCCGCGGTGCGCGATCGGTTCCGCATCAACTTCCCGCGCACGGCCGAGTCCACGCTGTCCTTCATCGACACCAAGGCCAGCACCACGATCGCGCAGGGCCCGGGCGGCCCGATCGGCTTGGCGCTGGGCGCGGAGTTCCGTCGCGAAGCCTTGGCCGACATCCCGGCCGAGGTCGCCCAACAGGGCCAGATCCTGGGCCAGGGCATCACCAAGACGGACGCCAGCCGCAGCAACTTCTCCAGCTTCGCCGAGCTGTCCATTCCTTGGAAGAAGGTTGCCGAAGTGCAGCTGGCCCTGCGGCATGACCGCTACAGCGACTACGGCAACTCGACAACCCCCAAGATTGGCGCCAAGTTCAAGGTGACCGATGGGTTGCTCGTGCGGGCCAGCGCCGGAACGGGCTTCCGCGCCCCGACCCTGCCGGAGATCTCTCCGTCGGTGGCCACCTTCTTCACCTCCGTGACCGACCCGCAAGACGGCGCTTCGCGCCAGATTTCCGGGGTGTACGGCGGCAACGCCAAGCTGCAGCCGGAGACCTCGCAAAGCCGCGTGATCGGCGCCGTGTGGGAGCCCACCCGAAACACGAGCCTGGGCCTGACCTACTACGACATCACCTGGAACAATGTCGTGGCGTCGCCCAGCTTCCAGTCGGTCATCAACGCCAGTTGCCCGAATCGGCCAGGCCCGACCAACCCGACGCCCTGCCCGTCCACGCCTTCGGTGATCCGCGATCCGCTGACCAACTATGTGGTGACCATCATCAGCGGCTACGAGAACCTCAGCAGCCGCGAGACCCGCGGCTACGACGTGGATGTGCGCCATCGGGTGAAGACAGACTGGGGCCTGCTGTCGATGGCTTTCGACGGCACGGTGGTCAAGAAGTTCCGCGAAAGCGGCGTGGAAGTGCTGGCGAACAACAACTCCAGCAACACCGTGCCGCGATTCCGCTCCGGGACCTCGCTGTCGGCCACCAAGGACGCGCTGACGGCCACCCTGCGGCTGAACTACACCTCGCGCTACACCCAGGGCTTCCTCAACGGAACGACCTACTCGCTGCCGCAGGACCCGAGGTTCCAGACGGGCGTGCTGCCGACCAATGTGCGGTCGCACACCACGTTTGACCTGTTCGGCAGCTACGCGATCAACAAGAAGCTCTCGGCGTCGGTCAGCCTGATCAACCTGACCAACCGCATGCCCCCGTTCGACCCGGCCTGGGGCACCTACGCCGATTCACAGCTGTATGACCTGCGCGGGCGGCAGTTCCGCGCCTCGTTCATGTATCGCATGTGAGTCCCACTCGGGCGGGGCCGGATCACACCGGCTCCCTGCCTCTGGGCCCCCTGGACGAGGAAAAGTCCAGGGGGTTTTTCTTTTTCGGGGCCGTGAATGTCCTGGCAACCGATGGTTGCTTCAAAGACTGGAGCGCAGGGTCCAGATCTCGGGAAACAGAACCGTCTCAAGCATCTTGCGCAGATAGCCCACGCCGCTGGTGCCGCCGGTGCCGCGCTTGAAGCCGATCACGCGCTCCACGGTGGTCACGTGGCGGAAGCGCCAAAGGCGAAACGCCTCTTCCAAGTCGGTCAGCTCCTCGCCGAGCTGGTAGAGGTCCCAGTACGCATGCGGCTGGCGGTAGACCTCAAGCCACGCCTGCTCCACAGCCTGGCTTGGGCCATAGGGCTGGCTCCAGTCCCTCTCCAGGTGCGTGGCCGGCACAGGCAGCCCGCGGCGCGCCAGCAGCCGCAGGGCCTCGTCGTAGAGCGAGGGTGACTCCAGCGCCAAGCGCACCGGGTTCGCGCGATCCGCGTGCCCGTCGTGGGGTCGCAGCATGGCGCGGTTCTTGTTGCCGAGAGTGAATTCAACGCAACGGTACTGCCAGCTCTGGAAACCACTGGAAGATCCCAGGTGGGGCCTGACAGCGCTGTATTCGGGGGGCGTCATCGTGCCCATCACATCCCAGGCGTGGACGAGCTGCTCCATGATGCGCGAGACTCTGGCCAGCATCTTGAACGCATCGGCCAGTCGGTCCTGGGCGATCGCCGCCACGGCCGCCTGAAGCTCGTGCAGCATGAGCTTCATCCACAGCTCACTGGTCTGATGCTGAATGATGAAAAGCATCTCATCGTGCGCGCCAGACAGCGGTTGTTGCGCCGACAGCAACGAGTCGAGCCGCAGGTAGTCCGAATAGCTCATCCGCGCGCCCGGATGCGGCGTGATGGCTTCGGGTTGAGGTTCGAAATGGGCCTTCGGGAATGGCTCTTCGGGCTGAGTCATGGGCACCGTGAAACTGCTTGGCTGCGGTGATTATCGGCAGGCTGCTGTAGATTCGGGGCTGAGGACCACCCGGCCGCAAGGCTGACCCCCCCCAAACGCCATGAAACTCCTGCGACACGGCCCGCCTGGGCAGGAAAAGCCCGGCCTGCTCGATGCCCAAGGGTTGGCTCGAGACCTCTCGGGGCGCATCGACGACATCACGCCCGATCGCCTCGCGCCTGGGGCCTTGGCCGACCTGCAGACCTGGGCGGCTGAGAACGCACACACGCTGCCCCTGGTGCCCACAGGGACCCGGTTGGGCGTTCCTCTGCGAGGGGTGCGGCAGTTCCTGGGGATCGGCCTGAACTACCGACAGCACGCGATCGAAGCCGGCATGCCCATACCGTCCGAGCCCATTGTGTTTTCCAAGAGCATCGCCTGCCTGGCCGGGCCGGATGATGACCTGCCCCTGCCGCAAGGCTCAATGGCCCTGGACTACGAGGTGGAGCTGGGCATCGTGGTGGGCACCGAGGCGCGCCGGGTGGATGTGGCTCGTGCGTTGTCCCATGTGGCGGGCTATGTGCTGGCCAACGATGTCAGCGAGCGCGACTGGCAGCTGCATCGTGGGGGCCAGTGGATCAAGGGAAAGAGCCACGACGGCTTCGGGCCACTCGGGCCCTGGCTGGTCACGGCCGATGAAGTTCCCGACCCCCAGAGGGTGGCGCTGTCATTGAGCGTCAATGGCCACCCCCGACAGGACAGCAGCACCGCCGACATGATTTTCGGGGTGGCCGAAATCTTGAGCCACCTCAGCCACTTCATGACCCTGCTGCCGGGGGACGTGATCGTCACCGGCACCCCACAGGGTGTGGGCATGGGATTCAAGCCCCCGAGATACCTGCGCCCGGGCGATGTGGTCGAGCTGGCCAGCCCGCAGCTGGGGCGGCAGCGGCAGCGGGTGGTTGACCCGGCACATTCATGAGCCGGAGCGCCGGGGCGGGGCATGCCCCGGCTGACGCCGCACATTTGAGACCAGATGCCGGGTGGAGCGCACGACTCCAGTTGGACTATCGTGCAGTCGGCGGTCGAACCGTGGCCATGGATCGGCACGAAGGGCCCATGAGAGTCCTCAAGGCGCTCTACCCCGATGGCTCAGGCACCTGCGAGCATGTGTTGGTGCACCCTCCTTCCGGGCTCGTGGGCGGCGATGCGGTGACCATCGAGGCCCGTCTGGGCCCGCAGGCTCGGGTGCGGCTGACCACCCCGGGGGCCACGCGCTTCTATCGCAGCCTCGGCGCAGTCGCGTCGCAGCGCTTGAGCATCACCCTGCAGGAAGGCGCCCGGCTGGAGTGGCTGCCGATGGAGGCCCTGGCCTATGAGGGGTGCCGTGCGCTCAACGAATGCCGGGTCGCTTTGGAGCCTGGCGCAGAAATGCTGGGTTGGGACATCAGCTGCCTCGGGCTGCCCGCCTCGGGCGACCATTTCCGGCATGGTGAATTGAAGCAGCATCTGGAAGTCGAAGGCGCCTGGCTGGACAAGGGTGTGGTGCGAGGGGAGGACCTGCTTCTGCGGCAATCCCCCCTGGGGCTGGCCGGCCACCCCGTGGTGGGCAGCCTGTGGTGTGCGACGGGGTCCGCCATGAGCGCCAGTCGGCGCGAGGAACTCACGGCAGCAGCCGAATCCGCGGCGTCCCCGGTGCGGGGGGCCGGCCTGGCCTGTGGCGCCACCAGCCCCGTGGATCGGGTGGTCGTGGTTCGGGCCCTGGCGCCGCAGGTCGAGCCCATGCTGGCGCTGTTTCGCAGAGTTCGGGCCTCCTGGCATGCCGTGCTTTGGGGCGTCCCAGCCGCGGAGCCCCGACTGTGGCGCCTTTGAGCCTGGGGATCCACAATCGAGCACTGCCGAAGAGCCCTGCCGCCGGCTCGCACCATTGCCTCTGAGACCGCGCCATGGACCTGACCCCCCGAGAAAAGGACAAGCTGCTGATCTTCACAGCTGCACTGCTGGCTGAGCGGCGCCGCGCGCGCGGACTCAAGCTCAACCACCCCGAGGCTGTGGCCCTGATCACGGCTGCGATCCTCGAAGGCGCGCGCGATGGTCGAACGGTGGCCCAGTTGATGAGCGACGGCAAGTTGGTGCTGACACGCAGCGACGTGATGGAAGGGGTGCCCGAGATGATTCCCGACATCCAGGTCGAGGCCACCTTTCCTGATGGCACGAAGCTGGTGACCGTGCATCAACCGATCGTTTGACTCAGGAGACCCTCGATGGAAAAAGCGCACCCAGGCGCGAGTCGGCGCATCGTCACCGGCATCTGTGCCTTTGTCAGCTCACCGCTGTGGGCCCACGAAGGGCATTTCGGCCTCGGTGTGTTGCATGTCCATCCGCAGGACGGGTGGCCCTTGGTGTTGGCCTTGGCCGCAGTGGTGGTGGGCATCGTCTGGATGAAGCGCAAATGACCCCTGGCGAGCTGATGACCGATGAGGGCGAACACACGCTCAACCCTGGCCGTCGCACGGTCACTCTGGTGGTTCGCAACACCGGAGATCGCCCGATCCAGGTGGGCTCCCATTACCACTTCGCCGAAACGAATGGAGCGCTGCTCTTCGATCGGAGGGCCGCGCGCGGGATGCGGCTCAACATCGCCAGCGGCACGGCTGTGCGCTTCGAGCCCGGCCAGCAGCGAACGGTGGAGCTGGTGGACTACGGCGGCAGTCGCCATGTCTGGGGCTTTCGCGGCGATGTGCAGGGAGCGCTGTCATGAGCCGCATCGCCCGGCGCGCCTACGCCGAGATGTACGGCCCCACCGTGGGCGACCGGGTCCGTCTGGCCGACACCGCGCTGGTCATCGAGATCGAACAGG
>CAYYYC010000077.1:0-8938 GCA_964475695.1 uncultured Rubrivivax sp. | reverse complement strand
TCAAGCCCAAGTACATCTTCTACGCCACCTACCTGTCCGAGAAGATCGGCTACGCCCGCTACATCAGCATCTATCGCCAGCTTGAGAAGCACCCTGACAAGCGGTTCCACCCCATCTTCCGATGGTTCGAGCGCTGGTGCAACGATGAGTTCCGCCACGGCGAGTCCTTCGCACTGATCATGCGGGCGAATCCGAACCTCCTGCGCGGCGCCAACACGCTTTGGATCCGCTTTTTCCTGCTGGCCGTCTATGCCACGATGTACGTACGGGACCACACCCGCCCGATGCTGCACCAGGCCATGGGCCTCGACTCGACGGCCTATGACTGGCAGGTGCTGCAGATCACTTCGGAAATCTCTCGCCAGGTGTTCCCGGTCAGCCTGGATCTTGAGCACCCCGCGTTTCGTGCGGGAATGGCCAGGCTGGTGACCCTATCGATGCAGATGCAGGCAGCCAAGGAGCGCGGTGGGGTGGCCGGCAGGCTGGAGCAGGCCGCCTGCGCTGTCGCAGCCGGCTGGACATGCCTGCGCCTTTACCTGCTGCCTGTGAAGTCGCATGAACTTCCCCGGCAGATCAGGATGCAGCCGGCCTGGTGATGCCGTCCCCGAAAAAGACGGAGCGCGCCGATGTCTGCGGCTGACTGGTTGCTTCCCGTCCTGTTTGCGATCTTCATCTGGTGGAGCAGCACCGGCGTGGTCATCGTCCTGGACGGGTTGCCCCACCGGACATTCCGCTGGAGCCTGGTGATTTCCAGCGCTCTGGCCGTGGGTGCGTTGGTGGGGCTGGCGCGTTCATCGGCCCAGACCTCCATGGCCGATGCCTACTGCGCCTTCACTTGCGCGCTTTTGCTCTGGGGGTGGCATGAACTTTCATTTCTCACCGGCTGGATCACAGGCCCGCGCAAGTGGGGCCACACCCATGGCTGCTCTCGCTGGCGGCACGCCCTGCAGGCCATTCAGGTGATCCTTTGGCATGAGTTGTGGCTGCTGCTGAGCCTGAGTTTGGTCGCGGCTTTGACTTGGCACCAGCCCAACCAGACGGGCCTTTGGACCTTCACCGTCCTGTGGCTGATGCGGGCCAGCGCCAAGCTCAATCTGTTTCTCGGCGTGCGCAACCTCGGGCTGGAATTTTTGCCCAGCCACCTGGCCTACCTCCAGCACTACTTCCGCCGCGCACCGATGAACCTGCTGTTCCCTTTCTCCGTGACAACGGCCACCCTCGGAGCCGCTTGGCTGGTCCATCTGGCCTTCAGGGCAGCGCCCGACAGCTCGTTGGCCGTCGGGCATCTGCTCGTGGCCACGATGCTCACTCTGGGGGTTCTGGAGCACTGGATGTTGGTGCTGCCCGTCAGCCCGAGCGCCCTTTGGCGTTGGGCGCTGCGCCACCGTCAAACACCCCATTCGCAGACCCAAACTCAGCCCCACGATTCGCCAGCCGGTCCGCAAGACGCCCCAGCCGGCGCCGCGGGCCGCGGCGGTCCAGCCACCACCATGGAGCAGGATGAAGAGCTTCTACGCCCCCGCTCCGCCTGAGGCCGTCCTCGCTCCACCCGTTGGCCACGCCACGGCACACGGTCCGCTTGAGTTGCGCCCGCACGCCATCGTGATCGGCAGCGGGTTCGGTGGCCTGGCCGCAGCCGTTCGCCTCTCAGTGAAAGGATATCGGGTCACGGTCCTGGAGAAGCTCGACAACGTAGGGGGCCGGGCCTATGTGTGGAAACAGGACGGTTTCACCTTTGATGCCGGCCCGACCATCATCACGGCACCTCATCTGCTGGAGGAGCTGTGGGCGCTGTGCGGCCAGAAGATGGCAGACCATGTCACGCTCAAGGCTCTGGATCCCTTCTATCGCATCCGATTCGATGATGGAAGCCACTTCGACTACTGCGGCAATGTCGATCGGATGCGATCCGAGGTGGCGCGCATTTCTCCAGCGGACGTGCAGGGCTACGAACGCTTCATGGACTACGCGGAAAAGTGCCGCAGGCTCGGCTTCGAGGGGCTGGGCACGGTGCCCTTCGACAGCATCGGCGACCTGATCTCAGCGGTTCCCTCGATGGTGCGCATGCGAGCCTGGAGCAGCATCCACACGCGCGTGGCGTCCTTCATCAAAGATCCGCGACTGCGCATCGTCTTCAGCTTCCACCCGCTGCTCATCGGCGGCAACCCCTTTTCCGTGACTTCAGCCTATGCGCTGATCAATGCGCTGGAAAAGCGTTGGGGGGTGCACTGGGCCATGGGCGGCACTGGCGCCTTGGCTCAGGGGCTTGCCCGCCTGCTGGCGACCCAGGGCGGCGAAATCAGGCTCAACAGCGAAGTGCGCCGGATTCTGGTCAACCGGGGACAGGCTCACGGCGTGGAGCTGGCCGATGGGCGGCGCCTGGATGCCGACCTCGTCGTCTGCAATGCCGATGTGGCTTGGACCTACAAGCACCTCATTGCGCCTGAGCACCGAAGTCACTGGAGTGACCGGCGCATCGAAAGAGGCCGTTACTCCATGAGTCTCTTCGTCTGGTATTTCGGGACGGATCGGCGCTACGAGGATGTCCCGCACCACATGTTGGTCCTGGGGCCGCGCTACCGGGAACTCCTGCGAGACATCTTCAAGCGCCACCGACTGGCCTCAGACTTCAGCCTTTATCTGCACCGACCCACGGCCAGCGATCCGGCCATGGCTCCCGCCGGCTGCGATGCGTTCTATGCGCTGTCCCCAGTGCCGCACCTGGACAGCGGAACCGACTGGCCTGTCCGTGCCGAACCCTACCGGATGGCCATCCAGGAGGCCCTTGAGCGATCGGTGCTCCCCGGGCTGTCTCGCCACATCGTGACCTCGCGCATGACCACGCCCCTGGACTTCCAGGATCGTCTTCTTTCTTTCAAGGGGGCCGCCTTCGGCCTGGAGCCTCTGCTCCTGCAGAGCGCCTGGTTCCGCCCCCACAACCGCAGCGAGGATATCCGCGGGCTCTACATGGTGGGCGCGAGCACTCACCCTGGGGCTGGTGTCCCCGGCGTACTGATGTCAGCCATGGCCTTGGACAAGGTGATCCCTCGCGCCAATGAATTCGCTCTCAACAGACAGTCAGCGGGCTGACATCCGCATCGACCCGCACACTGCTGCACCGCCAGGAAAGGCCGACATGTCCGCAAGCCTCTACACGATCAGCCCGCCAAGCGGCATCACGCCGGGCGCCTTCGATCTGAAGGCCTGCCGCTCGCTCATGCGGGGCGGTTCCAAGACCTTTTTTGCAGCCTCGTTGCTGCTGCCTCCGCGAATTCGGCTTGCCGCCACGGCCCTGTATGCCTTCTGCCGCGTCGCCGATGACCTGATCGACGACGGCGAAGACAAGGCCATGGCCTTCACGGAGCTCAAGCAGCGGCTGGACGCGGTGTACCTGGCGCAGCCCCACCAACTGGAATCCGACCTCGCGCTTTCGCTCGTGGTGCATCAGCACGGCATTCCGAGAGCGCTGCTTGATGCGCTGCTGGACGGCTTTCTATGGGATGCCCAGGAGCGGCGCTATGACGGCATCCAGGAGCTGCATGCCTACGCCGCCAGGGTGGCATCAACCGTTGGCGTGATGATGTCAATCCTCATGGGAGTTCGCGGCGCCCCAGCCCTGGCCAGGGCCTGCGACCTCGGCGTGGCCATGCAGTTGACGAACATTGCACGCGATGTGGGTGAGGATGCGCGCGCCGGACGGCTGTACCTGCCAAGGGCATGGATGCGCGAGGAAGGCCTGGACCCGGACCGATGGCTGCGAACGCCAACCCACAACCCATCGCTGGCTCGAGTCGTTGCACGACTGCTGCAGGAGGCCGACCGTCTCTATGCCCGAGCTGATGCGGGCATCGCCCTGCTGCCCCGCGACTGCCAAGGGGCAATTCGGGCTGCCGCCTTGATCTACGCTGAAATCGGTCGTGAGCTCGAACGCAATGGGTGCAATTCCGTGGACAGCCGAACTGTGGTTTCGAGTCGGCGCAAATTTGTTCTCCTGGGCAAGGCACTGACTTGGCCTCGAAAGGTGCGGCCTGCCGATGAAGCCTGGGACGACTGCCTGCCGGCGGCCGCCTTTCTCGTCGAGGCAGCGGCAGTGGCCGCGCCCGGTGTCCACTCCAACGGTTCGTCGGGCCAGTCGCCCGCAGACAGCCCCGTGGCTTGGTTGATCGATCTTTTTGAGCGCAGAGAGATCGAAAGGCGGCGGCGCAATGGACTTCGCGGCAACACGGGTGCGGTCGAGCCGACCGCCGGTGGCTGACACCCGTGGAGGGCTCCCACTGGCCCCTGATCCTCATCGAAGGCGTGCTGGTCTTCGGCGGGGCCTTGGCTTTTGGCTGGTGGCAATTGCGCTCGGTGCGCAAGGATCGTGAGAAATCCCAGCAACAAAAGCGCGACTCAGCCGCCCTAGGGTCGACGGGGCATCCGGAAGGGCAGCATCATTCGGACCGCCCATGAATCCAGACGCCGGGCGTCCAGCGACTCGTGCACACAATCGATCGGCTCCCCCCCCACAGACGTGCGGATCATGTCCCGCACGTAGAAGGGCGTGTTTTCCAGAACCTGGGTCACGAAGGGCACAGTGTCGCCATCGCTGCGGGTGCTGCGGCGGATTCCCCAGGCCGTTCTGGGCAACTCGTGGCGATTGGGCATCTCCAACGCCTGGCTGCTTCCGTCCGGGCTGAAGCGCCTGGCTATCAGCCGATGCGGGCCCATCTTGGGCTGGATGTCGTAGAGAACGGCGCAATGCCCGTCGTTGAGCCGCCCGCGGGACCAGTCCCAGCGCTCAAAGGGGCGGGCGATGGGCTCCTGCCCAAAATTCGAATCGAGATAGCCATGGCCGCTCCAGCGCCCGGCGCCGTCGCTCATCAAGACCTCGATCCTGGCGCAGGGCGCAATCGGCCCCCAGCGGTGCAGACCGGCGGCGTCAAGGGGCGCCTCGAATAGGCTCAGCCCCTCAGGATGAACCCGAACCCGGCCACGGATGCGCTGCGGCCAAGGGAACCCGCGCTCATCGAATTCGATTTCAAGGCCCCCCCCAGTCCAGCTCAGGCTGCTGGGCCCGACGCAGAAGTGACTTGAGGTCCGCGAAAGCGCGCTGCGGCCGCGCTCGGTCATGGCCCAGCGATGCCCATCCCGGCCATACAGAGCCACATTGATGCAGACATGGTTCTGCGGATCCACAGTCGCACCCTGCCGCTCGAAAGCACGGGCGTAATAGGGCGAGAAGACGCTGCCGACAAACGCAATGATGGTCAGGGCATGGTGGCCGTCGTCGCTGACCGCATCGAGATACCACCAGCAATAACCACCCGGCGCGACGGGCTGGTCGAATCGAGGTGAGCCATCGCCGTGGCGGCCGCCAGGCGACCCGACATCGCCGCCATCGGCACTCCCGGACCGGGATGCACGCTGCCCCCCGCCAGGTACAGCCCCGGAATCGGACTCTGCGCGGAGAGGCGTCGAAACGAGGACATCCAACCGTGGGTCACCGGCCCGTAGAGGCTGCCGGCTGTGGCCGGATAGCGCTTCTCGAAGTCCCAGGGCGTTGTCCTTGTCTCCTGCCCCTGATCCCGCTTGATCCGAAGCCCGCAGGCCTCCAGCAGTGTGAACGTTTGCCTCTGGCATTGCTGCATCTCCTGTTGCCGCTGCGGGCTTGGCTCACTTCCCTCGTCGCCACAGGGCGGCGCATTGACCAGAACGAGCAGCCGCTCGGCTGCGCCCGACCGATCCTCCCCATGCAATCCCTGGTCATCCCGATCCTGGGCACAGACATAGACCGTCGGCGCACGAGGAAAGCGGCGGGCGCCGAAGATGTCCACAAATTCGCTTTGGTAGTCGTGGTCGAAAAACACGTTGTGGCGCGTCAGGGGCCACCCTTCGGTTGGCGCGTGAATGCTCCAGGTCAGCGCAGACAGCGAGCGCTGCTTGACCGCACGAACCTGGCCAGCGGGCTTTGCCTGCCGGCCCAGGCGACCAATGGCCAGCGCGTTGGCATCGCCGTTGAAGACGACTGTCGCTGCATTGAGCACCTCTCCCGAAGCCAGCCGCACGCCAGCGGCCTGGCCGCCCCGCGTCACGATCTCGGCAACATCGGCCCCATAGCGCAGTTCGACCCCACGCTCGGCCGCCAGGTCGGCCATGGCCTGGCCAAGGCGTTGCATGCCCCCACGAACCGCCCACACGCCATCCATCTCCACCTGCGCGATGAGCATCAGCGTGGCGGGCGCCTTCCAGGGAGAGGCACCGCAGTAGGTGGCGTACCGCCCGAAGAGCTGCCTCAGGCGGGGATCGATGAACCGCCCGGACAAGGTTCTCCAAAGGCTGTAGAAGGGCCCCAGGCCCATCAATGCCGCCAGGCCTCCCGGGCCAAGATCCTTCATCAGGCTGAGCACGCCCGGGCGCTCGGAGCGAATGTAGGGGCCCTCCAGATGCCTGTACAGACGCTGCGCCTCGGCGCAGAAGGCATTGAAGCGCGCAGCCTCGGCCAAGCCGCTGAAGGCTGCAATCGCCTCATGAGAATCGCGTATTCGGGCGTGGAGATCCAGTCGCAATTCATGGCCCGCCCAACCGTGGCGAGCCAGGATGTCCAGGGGCTCGCAGGGAAGGCGCTCCGCCAATGAAGCCCCCGCTTCGTCGAAGAGCTGCTCGAAGACCCACCTCATCGTGAATACCGTTGGCCCGGAGTCAATCGCCGCGTCACCCACGCGCAGGGCGTGCAACTTGCCTCCAGGCCCACTTGCGGCTTCCAACACGCTGACCTTCAGGCCGCGCTGAGCCAAACTCAGCGCACAGGCCAAGCCCCCAACGCCCGCGCCGACCACGATGGCCCGGTCACGGGCCATCAAGCCGAGAGGCGCTGGCGTCGATTCAGGCCCCATACGCGCCGCCGCGGTCCAGGAGACGCCAGCGCACGAACATCGATTCGCTGAAGTGATTCCCATCGCGGGCGGCGCGGATTGCCGCCCCATGGGCCCCGCTGCGTGCATAGGCGTTCATCGCTGCCTGAGATTCCCAAATGGTGAACGTAGCCTGCCGCACCACGGGAGCCTCGCCAAGTCCCACCGACAGGCGGCAGCCCCGGACGCCGGCCAGGGCAGCCTCGGCCGGCGGCGCCAGTCGCCAGAACCGCAACGCCCGTGACCATCGGATCGATGCTCGTGTGAGCGAGACCACCGGCCCGTCCACCGGCTCCGTGGCTGAAGCCCGGATCTCATGCCCTGACCAACGGCCACGGCTTGAATAGGCCTCCAGCATGAACCATTGCCAATCCCTGACATGGGGAGCCATGCGGCGGAGCCAGTCCGAGTGCACAAAGGCATCGGCGGCATCGCGACCGCTGAAGAGGCAGAAGAGTCCGTGGCGGCTGAAACTGGGATTCAGTCCAAATCCACCCTGGTGCCCGCTGCCCAAAACCTTGGCAAAGCAAAGCCCACGCATGCGACGCAGGCCGAACCGACCCAGGAGGAATCGCCACCAACCCCAAAGCAGGTGAAGGCCTGGGCGATATTGCATGAGCACGACCACCGCAATGTCCGGGGACGGGGTACTGCCCATGGTTGTGTGGTCAGGATGCAGCGCCGGTCGGCCCCGCTCGATTCCGACGATGCATCACCCGCCCGGCACCACTCAACGGCAAGAATCCTTGCAGGCGCTCCGACATTCAGCGGCCTGCAGGCTTTGTGCCTGCGGCAACCGCATCGACTGCGGCCTTGAGCGCCTTGGCATCGCCCGCACCGCCGCCGGCTCCGGCGCCAGCCACCACCTGCACCAGCGTGGTCAGTTCGGGGTGATCCTTGGCCATCTTGGCACCGTACAGGGGCTTGTAGGCCCCCTGGTGGCAGGTCGCGCAGTTGACTTTGGCCACGTCGCCGAGTACGCCCTTGCGTTCGGTCGGGAACACACCGGTCAGCCCTTCCATGTAATCGACGTTGAGGTCTCTGACCATGCGGATGCCATGCCAGGCTGTGGAGCGCTGGGGCGGACTCTGGCTCCAATCGCCAAAAGAGCGTGAGTTGTGGCAGTAGGTGCAATTCACGCCGAGGGAGTCGGACATGTGCATCATCAGGCCGTAGGTGAACTCGCCCTGCTGGATGCTGGAGCGGTTGCCCGTGGGCAGTGCGGTCGTTCCGGCCACACGAATGGGCTTGGCTTCCCTGAAGTATTCCGAGTAATGGTCGTAGGGCAATGAAGCGCCTTTGACCGAATCCTGGTCGGGCGTGTTCTGCGCATTCTTGTTGCCGATGAAGTCGGCCCCCTTCTTCTGCGGCGCTGCGGTGAACCAGATCTTCGAGGGCACGGGCTGGCCCCGGTGACAGGTGTAGCAAGTCACACCGGTGCCGGCAACATGCTGCTGCCAGTCCACATTGATGTGCTGGGTCATCTGGATCATCCGGCGCGCAACGACCTTGGTGTACTTGGAATCCTCAGCGAAGTTGGCGGGGTTGTGGCAATAGGTGCATCCCTCGTTGGGAGAGACCCATGCCGTGATGGCCGTCATGTGGCGCACGAACTCGGCAGTACTCAAGTGGCCCAGGACTTTCACGTTCTGATAGACCTGTCCCGCCTTGGGGCCTTCCGACGGTGCCGCAGGCAGTGCCTCGGGAGGCTGGTTCTGCTCGATCTGCGGCGCCATGATTCGAGGGTTGTAGACCTGCACCATCCCCGTGCCGCGATAGCCGCTTTGCACGCTGTCGATTGGTGGGCGCTCGAACGGTGCGCCGCGCTCACATCCGGCCAGGGCCAACACCGCGCCGATGGCGGCCATCCCTGTGGCCATTCTTTGCAAGAGGTTCATGGTGTTGCTCCGTGGATCAGCGGGGCTGGATGATGATGGCCGGGTCGGCCGGTGATGGATACACCGCAGGATAGGGAGGCGCAACGCCGTGCTTGACCGCCCAGAGGTACCAGTTGTCCACGACGGTGCCCGTCAACAGGATGCCGA
>CAYYYC010000076.1:0-9036 GCA_964475695.1 uncultured Rubrivivax sp. | reverse complement strand
CTGTGGCCTTCGGCCAGCACGAATGTGTTCTGGTGCTGGGCGTGGAGAAGATGACGCACCCGGAGCGCGGCCGCACGCTGGCTGCACTGGCTTCGGCCACGGACCGGGTACCCGAAAGCGACCAGCGCTCGGTTTTCATGGATGTGCAGGCGCAGCGGGCCCGGGCTTACATGGCGCTGCACGGCGCCAGCGAAAGGGATTTCGCGCTGTGCGCCGTGAAGAATCGCAGCCACGCCCAGCTCAACGCCTGCGCGGCTGAACGCATGCCGCTGTCGGTGGAATCGGTGCTGCAGGACCGTCCCGTGCTTTGGCCGCTGACCCGGTCGATGTGTGGCGGCCTGTGCGACGGCGCGGCCGCGGCCGTGCTCGTGAGCCCGGCGTTTGCCCGCTCGCGTGGCCTGGCAAACACCGTGGAGGTGGCGGCCTCGGTGGTGCTCGGCGGGCGGCCCTCGCGGGCTGCCGATGAGCCCAGTGTGCTGGCGCGCGCCGGACTGAAGGCCTACGAGATGGCGGGGATCGGCCCGCAGGGGATCACCCTGGCCGAGGTGCACGACCCGACCAGCCCTCAGGAGCTGCTCGATCTGGAGGAGCTTGCGCTCACGCCGCTCGGCCAGGCTTGGCGCTGGCTGCAGCGTGGAGATCTGGCGCTGGGCGGCCGGCTTCCGGTCAATGTGTCCGGCGGCCTGGTCAGCCGTGGGCATCCGGTGGGGGCCACAGGGGTGGCCCAGATCGTCGAGATTTCGCGTCAGCTGCAAGGGCGCAGCGGACATTCGCAGGTGGCCGGCGCGCGGGTGGGGCTGGCGCAAATGTCGGGCGGCCTCCTCGGGCGGGACTCGGCGGTGGCCACGGTGCACATCCTCGTGAGCTAGGAGCAAAGACATGCCGCACGAAATGCGCGACCGCTACGCCCTGTTCATCAACGGCCAGTGGCACCAGCCCCACTCGCCACACCTGATGGATTGCGTCAGCCCGCTGACGCTGCAACGCCTGACGCAGGTGCCCGAGAGCGATGCGCACGATGTGGATGCGGCCGTTCAGGCCGCCGCGCGCGCCCATGCGACCTGGGCCGACATGCCGGCCAAGCGCCGGCAGGCCGCTCTGGAAGCCGCAGCCGACCTCCTGGTGGGCGACCTCGAGCGCATCGCCTGGCTGGAAACGGCCAACACCGGCAAGCCCATCCGCGAGAGCCGCGCCAATGTGCTGACCGCCGCCGACCGGCTGCGCTACTACGCCGGAGCCTGCCGGGTTTTCGAAGGCTCGATGCAGGCCGTCACACGAGACATCACCTCCTACAACCAGCGCGCTGCGCTGGGCGTGGTGGGCATCATCGGCGCGTGGAACTTTCCGCTCAACATGTTTGTGGGCAAGATCGCGCCGGCCATTGCCGCGGGCAATGCGGTGGTCTACAAGCCGGCCGACTCGACGCCGGTGACCACGCTGGAGATTGCCGCGCTGTTTGCGAAGGCCCTGCCTGCGGGCGTGGTCAATGTCGTCACGGGCACAGGCCCAGGCGCCGGTGACGCGCTGGTGCGTCACCCGTTGGTGCGCAAGGTCTCCGTCACCGGATCCACGACCACCGGGCAGCGGGTGATGGCTGCGGCCAGCCACTCGGTCAAGCGCCTGACCCTGGAGCTGGGCGGCAAGAACGCGCAGATCGTGCACGCCGACGCCGACCTGGACCGCGCCGCGCAGGGCATCCTGCTGGGTGCCTTCCTCAACCAGGGGCAGGTGTGCACCGCAGGCAGCCGGATCTTCGTGCACCGCAGTGTGGCCCAGGGGCTCAAGGATCGGATCGGCGCGCTGCTGCCCAAACTGCGCATCGGCGACCCCTTCGAGCCATCCACCCACATGGGTGCGCTGTCCTCGCGGGCGCACTTCGAGCGGGTCAGCCAGTATGTGAAGCTGGCCGGCCAGGAGGGCGGTCGCGTGGTCTGCGGGGGCGAGCCGGTGTCCGTGCCGCGTTTCCCCGAGGGCCTGTTCATGTCGCCGGTGCTGTTTGAGGGGGTGGACCCGGCCGGGCGGGTGGCCCGGGAAGAAATCTTCGGCCCCGTGGCCACCCTGTGGGAGTGGGAGAACGAGGCGGCGATGCTGCGGCAGGCCAACGCGGTGGAGCACGGCCTGGCCGCAGGTGTGTGGACCCGAGACCTGGCCCGGGCGCATGCCACCACGAATGCCCTGCACACCGGGCGGGTGTGGGTGAACTGCTACAACCTCTTCCCATCCGGGGCTGCCTTCGGCGGCAGCAAGGCCAGCGGATTTGGCCGAGAAGACGCCTTCGAAACCCTCATGGACTTCACCGAAGTCAAGAACGTGATCATCGACGCTTCGGCGTCGCATCGCAGCTTTTACGACTGAGCGCTGCACCAAACCCAATCAACCGGAGAAACCACCATGCACGCCACCGCTGCCGCACCCGCCACCGGACTCAGCCCAACCGCTGCGCAATTCTGGGAACAGCCCGAGGAATATCGCGATCTGCTGCTCAACCTCATCAACATCCATGTGGTCAGCGAGCTCTACGGCGCCGACACCTTCGAGCGCAGCATCCTGCGCGCGCCGACGCCCGAGCTCAAGATGCGCATGGCCCGAACGGTCATGGAGGAATACGGGCACCACCTGCGCTACCGTCAGTTGATGGAAGACCTGGGGCTTGACTGGGAGGAATACGCGCGCCAGAAGGGGCACCTGAGCACCTTCGATGTGCCTATCGAGACCTGGGCCGACCAGGCGGTGTTCCTCGCGCTGGTGGACCGCGCCGCGGCGCACCAGTTCCGCCACTTCGTGCAGTGCCGCTACGAGCCGTTCGCCCGCGCCGCCCAGGAAACGCTCAAGGAGGAATACGGCCACATCGGGCTGGGCATGGACGCGGTCAAGGAGCTGCTGCAGACGGAGCAGGGCCGCAGCCAGGTGCAGGGCGTTTGCCGCAAATGGCTGGCCGTGGGTCTGCAGTCCTTTGGCGGCGAGAACTCCAGCAAGAGCGAGCGCTACCGCCATTGGGGCATCAAGCAGGACAGCAACGAAGGCATGCGCGAGATCTACTGGCAGCAGGTCCGCTCCTTCATCACCACGGACTGGGGCATCGAATTGCCCGAAGATTGGCGGGAGATCTGGACGCCCGGCCAGGATGTGACCGAGCGGGCCTCTTGAACAGGCGCCTTGAGCGGTCGCCCGTCCCTCGCCTGAGGCGATCGACCCAAGCCCCATGCACAAGCTGACTCTGGAAGGCTTGGCGCAGCCGCTGGAGCTGCCCCCGCAGCGCACGATCCTGGACGCGTGCCTGGAGCGCGGGGTGCCGCTGCCCTACAACTGCCGCTCCGGCGAGTGCGGCGAGTGCCTGGCACAGCTGATCTCGGGACAGGTGCGCGAGCTTCCCGGGGCGGACCCTGCGATCTACACCCCGGCCCTGCGCGAGGCCGGCATGGTGCTGACCTGCCTGTGCTACGCGCAATCCGACCTGCATCTGCGTGTGCCCCTGCGCCAGGACGAGGCCCCGCGCATCCAGACCTTCGATGCGGTGGTCACCGAAGTGGCCTGGTGCGGCCCGTTCATGGCCCGCGTGACGGTGCGCACCAGCCAGCCCGTGTCGTTCGAGGCCGGCCAGTATTTCGAATGGCATCTGTCGGGGCTGGACGCCCCGCGCTCATACTCGGCAGCCAGTGCCCCAGGCGGCGCGCAGATCGAATTCCTGGTGCGATTGCACCCCGGCGGGGGCGTCAGCCGGCGCTTGCAGCAGGCCGAAATTGCCCCGGGCGATGTGCTCCAGCTCAAGGGCCCGTTTGGTCACTATGCACTGGACCCTTTGCCCGAGCGTCCGCTCGTGATGGTGGCCGGGGGTGCGGGCCTGGCGCCGGTCCTGTGCATCGCACAGGAATTGGCCGCGCGGTCCAGCCGGCGTGCCGTGAAGATCTTCTTCGGCGCACGCGACCAGGCCGAGCTGGCCTGCGCCGACGCGTTGGCGAGCCTGGCCGCCAGGTCTGCCTCGCTCCAGTGGCATGCCGCGCTCTCGCAGGAACCGCCGGACTCCGGCTGGAACGGCCCGCGCGGCATGATCACCGATCTGCTGCAGGCGCGGCTGGGCGACGCGTTCGGCGCCCAGGCCTATGTCTGCGGGCCGCCGCCGATGGTCAGCGCCTGCGTGGCGATGCTGCAGGCGCACGGCGTGGACCGCCACGACATTCACTGCGACAAGTTCGCGCCCGCGGCAGCGCGGCAAGGCTGAGCCCCCCTCGGAACCCGACGATGCGCCCAAGCCATCTGCTCAGCCTGCCGGTGGACCCTCAAACCCAACTGTGCGCCTGGGTGGCACCCAACCCCGGCGCAGCCACCCGCGTGGTGGTCACCCACGGCAACGGCCTGGCCAGCGGCGGCTATCGCGTCTTCTGGGAAGCGCTGTGCGCCGACCATGAGGTGGTGTGCCTGGACCTGCGCGGCCACGGCGCCAGCGAGGCCGGGCCGGCGGATGCCCACGACTGGGACCACTTCAACCATGACATGGACGCGGTGGCCGACGCACTCGAGCGCGAGCTCGGCCCGCGCCGCACGGTCGGCGCCATGCACTCTCTGGGTGCGGTGGCCAGTCTGTTGCAGATGCAGCGCGGGCAGTCGCGTTGGGATGCTTTGGCACTTTTCGACCTGTCCTGCGCACCACCCCGGAGCCACCCCCTGGCGGCTGTCCATGCGCAGGAGATGGCGCTTCGCGCCCGCCGTGCGCGCAACCGGCGATCGAGGTTCGAGGATCCTGCACAGGTGGCCGCCCAGTTCGCGCGGGCCGATCGGGTCGGCCCATGGCAAGGTGACGCCCCGATGGACATGGCCCGGGCGGTGCTGCGGCGCGAGCCGTCCGAGTCGGGGGAGTGGGTGCTGAGCTGCCAGCCCGAGCGCGAGGCCTCCATCTACCTGGGCAACACCGACATGGGCCTGTGGGATGTTCTGGCCCGGCCGGGCATGCCAGTGCTGCTGGTGGGCGGCGATCCCACGATGGCCCATGCGGACGCCCCAAGCCGCTGCTGCCAGGCTGCGCATGAAGCCACGGGCGTGGCCTACACCCACCTGCCCGGCAGCGGGCACTTCCTGCAGCTCGAGCAACCCGAGCGCTGCAGGCGCGTTCTCAACGAATTCATCGAAGCCAGCCAGAGCCTGAGCCTGGCGGCCGCCCCGCACCGGGCCGCCGCACACTGAGCCGCAGGCCCAACCGGAGGAGCCCCGCATGCAACTCAATCCGCACTCCCCAGCCAGCCCCGCAGGCCGCAGCGCCGCGCTGCAGGGCAACGTGGTGGACTATCTCTTCGAGCACTGCCTCAGCCCAGGGCACATCAACCGCCCTTACCTGCGCGGCGTGGATCGCGAACACAGCTTTGGCGAGCTGCACGCCCGGGTCTGCCAAGTGGGCCACTGGCTGAAGTCGCTCGGGGTGGAGCCCGGCCAGCGCGTCATGTTCAGCCTTCGCGACGGCATCGACTTCGCCGCCGCCTTCCTCGGGGCGATGAAGATCGGTGCGGTGGCCCTGCCGATCAACACCTTCCTTCAGCCACGGGACTACGCGTACTACATCCAGGACAGCGGCGCGCGGGTGTTGATCGTGGACCAATCGCTCGTGTCTGCCATCGAGCAGATCCGCCACCAGATCACCCTGCCCGCCCATGTGGCCGTGGCCGGCGCCGATGCGCCGGGCTTTCTGCGCCTGGAGGCCGAGCTCTCGGCCATGCCCACGACGCTGGAGACCGCCCCGCGCTCGCCCGAGGATGTGGGGTTCTGGATGTACAGCTCGGGCAGCACCGGCGAGCCCAAGGGCGTGGTGCACACCCATGCGCACCTGTACTGGGCCACCGAGCTGTTCGGCGTGGGCACGCTGCAGCTCGGCGCCGAGGATGTGATCCATTGCCCGCCCAAGATGTTCTTCGCCTTCGGTCTGGGCATGCAGGTGTACTTCCCGGTGCGCGTGGCCGCCAGCGTGGTCCTGGAGCCCGGGCCGATCAAGCCAGCGACGGCGCTGGAGCATCTGGTGCGCCACCGGCCCAGCGTCTTCGTGGGCGTGCCCACGCTGTATGCCGGCGTGCTCGAACAGATGCGCCCGATGGCAGCCGAGCCGCGGGCGCAGGCCTGCGCGCGGCTGCGGCTGTGCATCAGCGGCGGCGAGGTGCTGCCTCCGGCGCTGTTGCGCGGCTGGCAGGCTGCCACAGGCACGGAGATCCTCGACGGCGTGGGCACCACGGAAATGACGCACATGTTCCTGCTCAATCGGCCGGGGCAGGTGGTGGAGGGCAGCTGCGGCCGCCTGGTGGCCGGCTACACCGCCCGGCTGCTGGATGAATCGCGCCAGGAGGTGCCCGAAGGAGAGATCGGCAACCTCTTTGTCATCGGTCCCTCAGCCGCGCAGGAATACTGGAACAAACCCGATCGCACCGCGCGCACGATGTTCGATGGCGGCGTGCTCACCGGCGACAAGTGCTGGCGTGATGCCCAGGGCAACTACTTCTACGTGGGTCGGGTGGATGACATGCTGCGCGTCAGCGGGGTGTGGGTGTCACCCGCCGAGGTCGAGTCCTGTCTGGCCGAGCATCCCGATGTGCTGGAGTGCGCGGTCATCGGTGTGCCCGACGAGCAGGGAATGATCAAGCCCAAGGCCTTCGTCGTTCTGCGCCAGGGGCGCAGCGGCGGGGAGTCGGCCATCGAATCGATGCGGCAGCACATGCGCTCGAACCTGGCGCACATCAAGTGCCCGCGCTGGATCGAGGTGGTGGCCGAGCTGCCCAAGACGGCCACGGGCAAGATTCAGCGCTTCATGCTGCGCGCGGCCGAGGCAAGCCGCGCCGCCTGAGTCTGCGCGCCAGGCCCGCCGCTTCGGGCCTGGTCTTTCATCCAGCTCACTTCCTGAGCCACCCGCAGGCCACACTGATCTGATGATCCACCTGCCCCACCCCACTTTGGCCGCCATGGCCATGGCTCTGGCCATCACGCTGGCTGCAACCGGACCGGCGGCGGCGCAATACCGCCCTGCCGTGACCGTGCTCAAGGATTTCATGACCCTGGAGGTGGCGGCCGACGGCACCGCCGTGCGACGCCACGAGTCCGCGCGGCGGATCGAGACTGTGGGCGCCGTGGAGTCCTACGGCCAGGCCCGCCTGCCCTTCTTCGAGACGATGGGCAGCGTGGAAGTCGAACAGGCCTGGACGATCACGCCCGATGGCCGGCGCATCGATGTGGCGCCCGACCAGATCCGCGTGGTTTCGGCGGCCGACAGCGAGCAAAGCGTGGGCGACGAGATGAACAAGGTCATCATCTTCCCGGCCGTGGCGCCGGGCGCCGTCCTGCACTACCGCGCGCGCTTCATCGATCGCGTCCTGCCCTTTCCCGGCCACTACACGGCCTCCCGCTTCATGTCGCCCCACTTCGTCTACGAAGACGTGCGCTGGCGGGTGGAACATGACCCGCGGGTGCCCCTGAACTTCTCGGCCAAGGGCTTTGTCGAAGTCCAGGCCGGCGAGCCATCGGGCAAGCCTGCGGGCTGGTTGGCGCGGGAGTTCCGCTTCCGTCAGGACCAGGCGCACCCCTTCGAGAGCGGGCAGGTGGACTTCGAGGACTTCGCGCCCCATGTGCTGGCCAGCACCTTCACCAGCCATGCGCAATTCGCTCAGCTCTATCACACCAGAGCGCTGCCCCGGACGGTGGCCTCCGAGGCCGTGGCGCTCAAGGCCCGGGAACTCACGGCCGGGCTGGACTCCCCGCGCCAGAAGGTGGCGGCGGTGCACCAGTGGGTCAGCCGCCAGATCCGCTATGTCGATTCGAGCATCGGCGTGGGCGGGTGGATTCCCCGTCCGGCGGCGGAGGTGCTGCAGACCCGCTGGGGAGACTGCAAGGATCATGCGGCGCTGATGGAGTCGATGCTGCGCGCCGTGGGCATCGAAAGCTCCGCGGCGCTGATCAACAGCGGCGAAGCCTACCGGCTGCCTGCCCTGCCGGTGTCCACCCCCCTGAACCATGTCATCCTGTATGTGCCCTCGCTGCAACTGTTCCTGGACTCCACGGCGGAGTTCGCCGCCCCGGGGGTTCTGCCCACCGGCGTGGCAGGCAAGCCGGCACTGATCGCTGCCACCGGCCAAGTGATCCAGACTCCGGCCAGCCATGCGCAGCGCGACACGGTCCATTCCCGCACCACCCTGAGCCTCAAGCCGGACGGCCGAATCCAGGGCGAGTCCGAAGCCACGATGCGGGGGATCTACGAGTATCGGTCGCGCGTTTCGCAGTTCAGCTACCGCGACCGCGAGGAATCCACCGTGGTGGATCGACTGCTGGCGCGCTTTCAGGAGACCGGGCGCGGCACCCTGTCCACGCCCGACCCCCACGACCATGCGGCCCCGTGGACGGTCAAGGCCCGGTTCGTGCTGGACCCGACGGTCAATGTGCCGGGGCCGTCGGCCTTTGCAGTGCCTGTGGGCCTGACCCCCGGCACGCTGCGCAGGATGCAGGCGCACCGGCCGCGGGTGGATCGCCGCCAACCCGCCCTGTGCTCCTCCTCGCATGTCCTGGAGGAAACCCAGATCGAGTTCCCTGGCTCGGTGGCGATCGGACGGCTGCCTCAGGCGGTGAGCTACGACAGAGGCGGCATGCGGTACTCGTCGCGCTATGAACGGCAGGGACAAACCGTCAAAGTGCGCCGCGAACTGCGCATCGAGCGCGAGCAGCCCGTGTGCGACGCGCAGCACGACAGGGCCTGGGCCGATTTCCTCCCGGTGCTGCAGCGAGACCTCCGCGGGCAGATCTTTCTGCGCTGAGGCAGACACGGAAACCCCCCGGTTGCGCCGGGGCGGGGTGCCGATAACATCCGGGGCTTCGACCAACGACAGGAGCCGCCATGGGCCAGCACACCGATTTCAAGCAACGTCGACGCGTCATCCAGGGCGCGGCCGCCATGGGCGCACTGTCCGTCGCGCCGGGCCTGCTCGCTCAGGGCGCCCCGGTGCGCGTGGGCTACACCATGTCCCGCACCGGCCCCTGGACGGGAGGCGCCCAGGTCAGCCAGGAGCCCAACTTCCTGCT
>CAYYYC010000075.1:573-9054 GCA_964475695.1 uncultured Rubrivivax sp. | reverse complement strand
CGTGATGACTCCCGCAGAAAAGCGAGCCACATGGCGACGCATCGTCCAGGAAGGAACGGCTTGGCGCTTCAACCGCTACGCCGAGCGGGTCAGGGCTTCGGAGCTGGCGTCTCGCCCGGACTCCCCATCAGCGGCAGACGCAGGATGAAGGAGCTGCCGCCGCCCGCTCGGGGGCGAACCTCGGCCTGACCGCCATGGTGCTGGGCAATCTGCCTGACCAAGGCCAGGCCCAGCCCCACCCCGCCTTCGCTCTCAGCGTGCCCAGGCAGCCGGAAGAAGGGCTCGAAAACGCGCTCGGCCTGGCCTGCCGGCACTCCGGGCCCTCGATCCAGGACATGCAGCTCGGCATGTTGACGGCCGTGCCACTGGACGAGGCGCAACTCCGCCTCGACAGGACTCTGCCCGTAGCGACGCGCATTGTCGAGGAGGTTGCGCACCGCGCGGCGCAGCAGTCGCTCCTGCCCGTGCGCAATCGCCAGGCCGTCGACATGGCCCAGGCTGGCGCCGGCCCGCGCCGCCTCCTCGGCCAGAAGCGCCAGCAGGTCGACATCGGTCATCGGGGCGGCCGGCGCATCGCCGGACTGCGCCTGCAGCCGGCTGGAGAGCAGCAACTCCTCGACCAACGCATCGAGCTCCCGCAGGTTCTGCTCGATCTCCAGGCGCAGCCGCTCCTTCATCGATCCTTCCTGCGCATCCTGCATGAGGCTCAGGGACACCTTGAGCCGGGCCAGAGGCGACCGCAGCTCATGGGAGGCGTTGGCCACGAGCCTTGCGTTGGATTGCAGCAGCGACTCGATGCGCTCGGCTGCGCGGTTGAACGCGGCAGCCACCTGCGCCACTTCATCGCGGCCCTGGTCGTCGATCCGCAGGCCCAGCGAACCGGCGCCAAACCGCTCGACGCCGCGCTGCAGCGCCTCGAGTCGGCGTGTCAGCCGCCTGACGACCGGGTAGGCGCCCAACGCCACCGCCAGAAAGAGCAAGGCCAGAACCGCCACCAGGCCACTGACTGAGCGCATCGGATCCAGGGAGGCCCAGGCCGGCGGAAGGATGCCCCCTGCCGGAGGCGCCGATGACGGCAGCACCATGGGCCCGCGGTCCTGACCGCCATCGGGCTCGCGCACGCTGACCCGCCGCTCACCGGCCGGCCGCCCTCCTCTCATCAGCCAAAGGGTGCGTCCGTCATCCAGCGCCACCGCCAGGGGCGCCGGCCCCATGCCTTCTCCCATGCGCCGATCGAAGGAGACACTGGCCGCGATGCGGCGGCCCTGCGCATCGTCCAGCGCCATGGGCAGCCTCAGCCGATCCGACCATTGCCTCAGCGCGGCAGCCTGTTGGGCCTGATCCTCGTGCGACTCGGGCAGCGCCTGCGCAATCAGCTCGGCCATGGCCCTGATGCGCTCCCCGCCCAACCCCTGCTGCACCAGGCGGTCCCGCTCCTGGATGACATGCCTCTGGGCCAGCCAGACCGAAACCAGCGCAAAGAGCGCCAGGGTCAGCACCACCGTCAGCCAAACCCGCAGGTAGAGCGACTTCAAGCGCCCGGCCCCTGCGGATGCGCCTCCGACGACTGGCCGCGAGCCAACAGGTAGCCGACACCGCGCACCGTGAGCAGGCGCTTGGGCATCCGGGGATCATTCTCGATGGCCGCCCGGATGCGGGAGACATGCACATCGATGGAGCGGTCGTAGGCCTCAAGGCTCTGGCCCCTGAGGGTCTCCATGATCCTGTCGCGGCTCAGAACACGGCCCGCCTGGCGCGCCAGCGCCAGCAGGATTTCGAACTGGTGCCCGGTGAGCTCACGGACCTGCCCCTGGACACGCACCTCGCGTGCGCCGATGTCAAGCTCGAGGTCTCCGACACGCAGGACCTCGACCGGGGCCGGGCTGTGCTGCGAGCGCCGCAGCAGCGCGCGGATGCGGGCCAGCAGCTCGCGCAGCTCGAAGGGCTTGGGCATGTAGTCGTCCGCACCGAGCTCAAGTCCTAGGATTCGGTCCGCAGAGTCGCCGCGAGCCGTCAGCATCAGGATCGGCAGACCGCTGAGCAGCGGCTGTTGGCGCCATTCGGCGGTCAGGGCCAGCCCGTCGCCGTCGGGCAGCATGATGTCCATCAGCACCACATCCGGGCGCGCGTGACGAACCGCGCGCCTGGCCTCGGCCACAGTGCCGGCGCGCTCGATGACAAACCCCGCCTGGCCAAGATAGTCGGCGACCATCCCGGCCAGCCGGGCGTCATCCTCAATCAGCAGCAGCCTGTGCAAACTCGTCGCCATCCATGAGCTCCGCGCGGCGCTGCCCTCCTCGACGGTTCCATTGTTCCGCCAGCATGCGGCGCTGCTCGGGTCTGAGCACGGCGCCGATATCGGCCATGGCCTGCACCATGCGCTTGCCCGCGGCATCGCGCTTGAGCGCCACTCGGGCCCGCTCGGCTTCCATCGCCCCGACATCGACACGGTCAGCCGTCCAGGCAGCCATCCAGGCTTCGCGCCGGGGCTGCCCCTCCCTGCGCGCCGCGCGCAGGTCATCACGCGCCGCACCCGCGATGCGCCGGATTTCCGAGCGTTGCTGGGGCGTGGCCTGCACCAAGTCCAGAGCGCGGTCCAGGCCAGGACCCAGCAGCATCATCATCGGGCCGCCCGCTCTCGGGCCCCGGTGCTGGGGGCCGCGGTGCTCGCCCGAGCCCGCACGCAGGCCGGGTGCGCCGTGCCGTGGCCCGTGGGCCATCGGACCGGCCGGCGCAGCGTCCGAAGGGGGCGCAGGCACCACAGGGGGCTGCGGCGTCTGAGCCCAGGCGGCGGTGCCGAGAAGGGTCGTGACGGCAAGCACGGACAGTGACTTTTGGAACAGGGCACTCATGGAAGCCTCCTGGGTCTCGAGCGTTGGTTGAGATTGTGAACCGCGCAGCGGCGGGTGAAGGGAGTCTGCGCCACACCTGTATGGGTCGGATGGCGTTTTTGTGAATTTTTGTGAAGCCTTGGCGATGCCTTGCGTTCGAGCAAGCCGTCGCCGGGCTTCGCATCGCAAGATCCCGGCGTCATTCAACCCCGAGCCCAGGAGGAGCCTTCAAGATGAAAACCGATGCGCAACTGAAGAAGGATGTGAGCGACGAACTGGAGTGGGAACCCTCCGTCAACGCAGCCCACATCGGCGTGTCCGTCGAGCGCGGCGTGGTCACGCTCAGCGGCCATATCGAAACCTACGCCGAAAAGGCCGCCGTGGAGCGGGCTGTGCAGCGGGTGCAAGGCGTTCAGGCCGTGGCCGTGGAACTCGACGTCAAGCTCGCGCCCAACCACCAGCGCAGTGACACCGAGCTGGCCCAGGCGCTGCAGTCGGCCCTGCAGTCCCAGGCCCTGATTCCGGCGTCACGGATCTCGCTGAAAGTCGACCGCGGATGGGTGACGATTTCGGGCGAAGTCGATTGGGACTATCAACGCAGCAACGCGGAGAGGACGATCCAGCAGTCGATGGGCGTGGTTGGCGTGAGCAATCGCATCACTCTCAAGCCCAGGACCATCCCCACCGACGTGAGCAACCGCATCAAGGACGCGCTGGCCCGCCACGCTGAGCGCGAGGCCAAGGGCATCGAAGTGTCCATCGCGGGCTCAACGGCCACGCTGCGCGGAAATGTCCATTCCTGGGCGGAGCGCAATGCGGCTCAGGGTGCTGCTTGGGCTGCGCCCGGCATCAGCCTGGTGGTCAACGAGCTTCGCGTTCAGCCCTGAGGCGGCGAAGCGGCGCGTTGGCCGGCGGCGTGGAGCCGCGGGTCATGGATAGTCCTAGCCTTTGGCTCCCGGCTCGCCCCTTGTCCCGGGGTTACAGTCCGCCGAAGACTTCAGGAGAACCTTATGCGCCGCGACGCCTTCCTCAAATCCATGGCTGCCGCTGCGGCGGCCGCTGCGCTTTGGCCCCATGCCTCGCAGGCCGCGGCAGCACTGAAGATGATGATCCCCGCCAATCCCGGCGGTGGTTGGGACACGACGGGGCGGGCCCTGGGCAAGGCTCTGGTCGACAGCGGCTTGGTCTCCGGCGTTTCCTACGAGAACAAGGGCGGCGCGGCTGGAGCCTTGGGGCTTGCGCAGTTCGTCAACGCGAGCAAGGGCGACCCCAATGCGCTGATGGTCATGGGCGCAGTCATGCTGGGCGGCATCATCACCAGCAGGGCTCCTGTCAACCAGTTGGCCAACTGCACCCCCATTGCCAGACTGACCAGCGAATACAACGTGTTCGTGCTGCCCGCAAACTCGCCCTTCAAGACAATGAAGGATGTGGTGGAGCAACTCAAGAAGGACCCGGCCAGCGTGAAGTGGGCGGGCGGCTCGCGCGGATCGACGGAGCACATAGCCGCAGCGATGCTCGCTCGCGAGGCCGGCGTGGATGCCTCCAAGATCAACTATGTGGCCTTTCGCGGGGGCGGAGAGGCCACGGCGGCAATCCTCGGCGGCAATGTGACCGTGGGAGGCAGCGGATTTTCCGAGTTTGCCCAGTACATCGAAGCGGGCCGCATGCGGCCCATCGGCGTGACCTCGCCGAAGCGCCTGGGCGGGGCCCAGAGCAAGTCGATCCCCACCCTCAAGGAGCTGGGGTTCAATGTGGAGATCGGAAACTGGCGCGGGGTCTATGGTGCGCCCGGGCTGTCGGCGGCCCAGCGCAAGGCACTGACCGACCTGGTGCTGGCCGCCGTCAAGACCAAGGCTTGGCAGGATTCCCTGGGCAAGAACGACTGGACGGCCTCGGTGCTGACGGGCGCGGAGTTCGAGGATTTCGTCGATCGCGACTTCGCCGCGCTTCGAGCGGTGATGGTCAAGTCCGGGATGATCTGAGTGGCGCGCCGCGCGATGCAGGCTGCGGCGGGGTCTGCCGTGCTTGCCGCCGGTGGCCTGATGGCCTGGGGTGCGCTGGAGATCCCCGCCGAGGCGGGTTATTCGGGCGTGGGCCCCAATTTTCTGCCCTGGATCGTAGCCCTGGGTCTGGCGGGTTGCGGCCTCCTGCTCGTGCTTCGGGCGGCGCAAGGCGGATGGCATGACGTCGACGAGCCCACGGGGGACGAGCACGGCCATTGGTCGGCGCTGGCGTGGGTGGCCGGCGGCATCGTCGTCAACGCGGCCCTGATCACCAGCATCGGGTTCATCGGCAGCTGCGCCCTGTGCTTTGCTTTGGCCGTGCGCGGCTTGCGTTTGTCCGAAGGCAAAGCCCGGTCCGGCGCCGAAGGCATTGGGCAGGCCGCGCGCGACATGCTGGCGGGCGCCGCGATCGCGGCGCCCGTGTTCTGGGTCTTCACCAAGTTGCTGAACATCTCGCTGCCTGGCCTCACGGGCACGGGATGGCTGTGACGGGCGGCGCACGCTGATCGGAACCGCCGACCATGGATGTTCTGGCGCAACTGCTCAACGGCTTTGCCACCGCGGCAACGCCCGTCAACCTCCTGTGGGCCTTCGTGGGGTGTGCGATCGGCACGGCCATCGGGGTGCTGCCGGGACTCGGCCCCGCGGTGACCGTGGCGATGCTGTTGCCGATCACCGCCCAGGTCGAACCCACGGCGTCGATGATCTTCTTTGCCGGCATCTACTACGGCGCGATGTATGGCGGATCCACCACCTCGATCCTGCTCAACACTCCGGGCGAGACGGCCACCATGGTCACCGCCATGGAAGGTTTTCGGATGGCGCGCAGCGGCCGGGCAGGCGCGGCGCTGGCCACCTCGGCCATCGGATCCTTCGTGGCCGGCACCATCGCCACGGTGCTGGTCACGCTCTTCGCCCCCTGGGTGGCCGAAGCCGCGGTGCGGCTCGGGCCACCGGAATACTTCTGCCTGATGCTGCTGGCCTTCACCACCGTCAGCGCCGTGCTGGGCCGCAGCGCCCTGCGGGGGATCACGTCGCTTTTCATCGGACTGGCCATCGGCCTGGTGGGCATCGACCAGATCACCGCCACGGTGCGCTACACCGCAGGAATTCCCGAGTTCATGGACGGCATCGAGGTGGTTCTGGTGGCCGTGGGGCTGTTTGCCGTGGGAGAGGCTTTCCATGTCGCGCTGTACGAGGGAAAGACCGCGGGCACCGTGCAGCGCTCCGGCCGGGTCCACATGACGCGCGAGGACTGGCGGCGCTCCTGGCCCGCTTGGCTCCGGGGCACCGCGCTGGGGTTTCCCTTCGGCACCATGCCGGCCGGCGGCGCAGAGATTCCCACCTTCCTGAGCTACGCCACCGAACGCAGGCTCTCCAGGAAGCCCGAGGAGTTCGGGACCGTGGGTGCGATCGAGGGCGTGGCCGGACCCGAGGCGGCCAACAACGCTTCGGTGACCGCCGCGCTGATTCCCATGCTCACCCTGGGCATTCCCACCACCGTGACCGCGGCCATCATGCTCTCGGCCCTGCAGAACTACGGCATCCAGGCGGGCCCACAACTCTTCACGAACTCGGCCGACCTGGTGTGGGCGCTGATCGCTTCGCTCTACATCGGCAATGTGATGCTTCTGGTGCTCAACCTGCCGCTGGTGGGCTTGTGGGTGAAACTGCTGCACATTCCCCGGGCGCCGCTTTATGCGGGCATCCTGATTTTTGCCACGGTCGGGGTCTACGGCATGCGCCAAAGCGCCTTCGACCTCTTTCTGATGCTGGGCACCGGGCTTCTGGGCCTGGCGTTGCGCCGAATGGACTTCCCGACCGCACCGGTGATCGTGGGCATGATCATGGGACCGATGGCTGAGGCCCAGATGCGCAACGCCCTGTCCATCGGGGAGGGGCGCTGGTCTGTCTTCCTGGACCGTCCAGCCTCGGCCACCTTGTTGGCGGTCACCCTGGCGGTGGTGGTGGTGCCGTTGGCCTGGCGCCTGTGGCGAGCGCAGCGACCCCCGGCCCAGATCTAGGGTTTACGCTGATTTCGTGGCCAAAAGACGGGGTCTGGGGCAAAGGCAGTGGGGCGCACGCCACACTTGCGGCACCCGCCCCCCGGCTGTCATCAAAAGTCATCGTTTTCAAGGCGAAGATCGACTTTGTCGAAAAGGGTGCTTCTGTCGACGGGCACGTCCGGAACAGCACCTCCCTGATTTCCTCGTCTACCCTTGGAGAACCTCCCCATGAAGAAGACCCTGATCGCAACCGCCATGCTGTCGCTTGCCGCGGCCTCTGCCCACGCCCAGCAAGCTTCGAGCGTGACGCTGTACGGCATCGTTGACGTGAACATTGCCCAGTCCAAGGAGTTCTCGGGCACCACGGTGACCGGCATGAATGTCTACAGCCCCACCAACCCGCGCGGATCCCGCTTCGGCATGCGCGGCTCGGAGAACATCGGTGGTGGTCTGCGCGGCATCTTCCAACTTGAGGCGGGTCTCAATCCCGAGACCGGCGGAATGGCCGGAAGCGGCACGCAACTCTTCAACCGCCACGCCTGGGTGGGCCTGGCCGGTGGTTTTGGTGAATTCACGGTGGGGCGCCAGGAAACCATGCACCGTGTGGCCAACAACGGCGGCTACAACGATGTGTCCACCGAGGGTGAGCTTTCCATCACGACATCGAATTCAGGCCTGCAGCTGATGCAGAACTTCGGCACCCGCGTGAACAATGCGGTGCGCTACACCTCCCCGGCCTTCAGCGGCCTGCGCGTTCGCGTGCAGAGCGCCCTGGGCCAGAAGGCGTCGGCCTCGACCAACGGCGTGATGGTCTCCTACGACCAGGGCCCGTTCAAGGCCGCGCTGGTCCACGAGTATTACGATGGGTCGGGCATCACCGGTCCGAGCCGTTGGAACGAAGTCACGACCCTCAGCGGCCAGTACAACTTTGGCGCCTTCACCCTGGCCTTGGGCTATCAGCAGACTGACAACCTTCTGGCCTCTGCCTCTGTTCCCGCCTCGACGGCCGTTTACGGCGACCACACGGCCTACAACGTCGGCGTGATCGTCCCGGTGACCAAGGCCCTGACGCTGCGGGTGCAGTACACCGAATCCAGCACCAAGGTTGGCACCAGCGACCGTGACCACGCCCGCACCGGCATCTCGGCCCGCTACAGCCTGTCGCCGCGCACCTACATGTACCTGGCCTACACCGAGAAGGATGTGGACCTGCCGACGGCCACCGCCAACAAGAACTCCCTGGGCCTGGGCCTCAGCCACGCCTTTTGAGTTTGACCGGAGCCGGGCTTGACGCCCGGCTGGTGCGTCCCCCAAAGCCCACTCGGCGCGAGCCCTGTGGGCTTTCTTCTGTGGTCCTGCCCATGAGGAATTGAAGGCGATGAATGCAAGTCCCTCCCGCCGGTCTCTGCTGGCCCTGGCCGCAGGTGCTGCGGCGTCTGTCGGGCTGCCGGCCTGGTCCCAGCCGGCTCGCCCCTGGCCCAGTCGTTCGGTGCGGTTCGTTGTGCCCTTCGCCGAGGATAACGCCGTCCTTGACCACGACCGCGCCCACCGGCACTTCGCCGGCGTCAGCAGCCGCTTCCGCCAGGTCCAGCGCACGGGCCATGGGGGCAGGAAGGGGCCAGCGGGTCATTGCCCCGG
>CAYYYC010000075.1:0-563 GCA_964475695.1 uncultured Rubrivivax sp. | reverse complement strand
CGAGATCATCGCGCGGGCGACGGCCTTTGAACTCACCAAGTCCCTGGGACAGACGGTGTACGTGGAGAACAAGCCCGGTGGCGCGGGCAATGTGGCCATGCAGGAAGTCGCGCGGGCAGAAGACCAGCACACCCTGATCCTCGGACACATCGGGACTCTGGCGGTCAACCCCTACATCTTCGACCGGCTTCCCTACGACCCAAACCGTGACTTCAAGCCCGTCAGCCTGCTGGCCAAAGTGCCCAGCCTTTACCTGGTCCACCCCGACCTGCCGGTGAGGAACCTGCGCGAGTTCGTCGACTACACAAGGAAGCGCCCCGGTCAGTTGAGCTACGGCTCTGCCGGCAACGGCAGCGCTGGCCACCTGGCGATGGAATATCTGAAGATGGCCACCGAGACCTTCATCGTTCATGTGCCCTACCGGGGCACCGGGCCTCAGCTGACCGACCTGCTGGCCGGACGGCTGCAGGCCGCATCGGTGGGTGCGGCAGCGGTCATCCAATTCGTGCGCACCGGGCGGCTGCGCTGCATAGCCACCGGCACCCCACAGCGCATCCCCCAGC
>CAYYYC010000074.1:0-9503 GCA_964475695.1 uncultured Rubrivivax sp. | reverse complement strand
ACGATCGCGCGTTCCTCAAGCGCGCGCGGATCTTCACCATCGACCACGCGAATGTCGCGGGTCGCGCGGCGCAAATCAAGCAAGATCCGCACGCGCGGTGGGACCGAGCGACTGCGCTCGATCGTCGCCAATTTGCCCGTTCCTGCAAGTCGCTTCCATGCAATCTGCCGCACACTGTCGCCCGATCGATACTCGCGAACTCCGAAGAAATCATCGGTTCCACCAGCTTTCGATGAGAGTCGCTGTCCGCCAATTCCTCCTGCGGTCACGCGGGCCAAAATGTCGGCTCGAAGTGCGCGTACTTCTGGATGTACAAGCACCTCAACCGACTGATCGAAGTGGTCAAGGTGGTGGATCTGACGGAGGGCGCATTCACTGAGCGTGAGCTCATGCTCATCAAACTGCGTGCGGTGGGCAAGGAGCGGGAGGAAATCAAGCGGATGGCTGACATCTTCCGGGGGCGGATCATCGATGTGACCGAGAAGACTTACACGATCGAGCTCACCGGCGACTCGGGCAAGCTCGACGCCTTCATCGAGGCGGTCGACCGGGCGGCCATCCTGGAAACCGTTCGCACCGGCGCCAGCGGCATCAGTCGCGGCGAGCGCGTCCTGAGGGTCTGATTCCTGGGCCCGAGAGCAGAGTTGTCCCGCCGCACCCAAACGAGCCCCGGCGCGGTCAACGGAATTTGAAAACTGGAGAGGAAAGAAAGATGAACGTTTTCTACGACAAGGATGCCGATCTGAGCCTGATCAAGGGAAAGAAGGTCGCCATCATTGGCTATGGGTCTCAGGGCCACGCGCATGCGCAGAACCTGAATGACTCCGGCGTCAAGGTGATCGTCGGACTGCGCAAGAGCGGCGCGTCCTGGGCGAAGGCTCAAAGGGCCGGGCTTGAAGTCGCCGAGGTTGCCGAGGCTGTCAAGGCTGCCGACGTGGTGATGATCCTTTTGCCCGATGAACAGATCGCCTCCGTCTACAGCGCAGAGGTCGCGCCCTTCATGAAGCCCGGGGCATCGCTGGCTTTCGCCCATGGGTTCAATGTCCACTACGGCCAAGTGATGCCGCGGGAGGACCTCGATGTGTGGATGGTGGCTCCCAAGGCGCCGGGGCATACGGTGCGCAACACTTACACGCAGGGCGGCGGTGTGCCCCACCTGATCGCGGTTCATCAGGACAAGACGGGCAAGGCCCGCGACCTCGCGCTGAGCTACGCGGCCGCGAACGGCGGCGGCAAGGCCGGCATCATCGAGACCAACTTCAGGGAGGAGACCGAGACGGACCTCTTCGGGGAACAGGCAGTTCTCTGTGGAGGAACGGTGGAGCTCATCAAGGCAGGCTTTGAGACCCTGGTGGAGGCTGGATACGCCCCTGAGATGGCTTACTTCGAGTGCCTGCACGAGCTCAAGCTGATCGTCGACCTCATCTACGAGGGCGGCATCGCCAACATGAATTACTCCATTTCCAACAACGCCGAGTACGGCGAGTATGTGACCGGGCCGCGCGTGGTGACCGAGCAGACGCGTGAAGCCATGAGACAGTGCCTGCGTGACATTCAGACGGGCGAGTACGCCAAGAGCTTCATCCTGGAAAACCGGGCAGGCGCGCCGACGCTGCTTTCTCGCCGTCGTCTCACTGCGGAGCATCCCATCGAACAGGTCGGGGAAAAGCTCAGGGCGATGATGCCTTGGATCAAGGCAAACAAGCTCGTGGACAAGACGCGCAATTGATCGTTGGGGGCGCGCCGGGTTTCCGTGCGCCCCTTTTCCCTGCAAAGCAGGCACGCGCTATTCTTGAGATCAGGATGACCACCAACGAGTCCGGCGAAGCCGCAGCCTCTGATGCCAGTCCCAGGCCGCGGCCCAAGGGCGTCTATGTGCTGCCCAACCTCATCACTCTGGCGGCGCTTTTCGGCGGCTTTTACGCCGTTGTGATGGCGATGAATGGCCGGTTCGAGCTCGCCGCCATCGGTGTCTTCTGCGCCATGGTTCTGGACAGCCTGGACGGACGCGTGGCGCGCATGACCAACACCCAGAGCGCCTTCGGTGAGCAGATGGACAGTCTCTCGGACATGGTCAGCTTTGGGGCGGCCCCAGCCCTGATCATGTACGAGTGGGCATTGAAGGGCCTTGGCAAGCTGGGCTGGGTGGCTGCCTTTGTCTACTGCGCCGGCGCTGCGCTCCGATTGGCGCGCTTCAACACCAACATCGCTGTGGTGGATCGCCGCTTTTTTCAGGGATTGCCGAGCCCGGCTGCCGCAGCCATGGTCGTGGGATTCATCTGGGTGATGGACGACGCAGGATTCCAGGATGTCGCCGGCACCCCGATGATTGCCTGGTCCGCCTTTGCGCTGACGCTCTACGCGGGGTTGACGATGGTCACCAATGCGCCTTTCTACAGCTTCAAGGACATCAGCCTCAAGCGCTCGGTGCCATTTGTGGTCATCGTGGTCATTGCCCTGGGCATTGCCTTGATCAACATCCATCCTCCCCTGGTGCTGTTTGGGATCTTCCTTCTCTATGGGGCCTCGGGCTATGCCATGTACGCCTGGCGGCGGTTGAAGGGCAAGCCCACGAGCGTGATCGTGACCTCCACCGATGATCCCGATGAGGTCGATCTGCATCGATGAGATGCTTCATGCTAGAGTTTGAGCGTGGTGATCAGGAAAGCGTCCCCCCTTCTGCTACTGGAGTCGTTCGCGCGCCGGGCGCTCTGACTGCACACGACATTGAAGAGCATCAGAAGCCCGACGGCAGACGCCCTCGGGCTTTTCGCATTTAGGGATTGGTCTTTTCAAGAAACCGGACCTGAACTCGGAGTCAGTCATGACTGAAAAACTCATCATCTTCGACACGACACTTCGCGACGGCGAACAGTCCCCAGGCGCATCCATGACCCGGGAGGAGAAGCTGCGGATCGCGCGCCAGCTCGAGCGCTTGAAGGTTGACGTGATCGAAGCCGGCTTTGCGGCCTCTTCCAACGGGGATTTCGAGGCGGTCAAGGCTATTGCGGACCACATCAAGGACTCCACCGTCTGTTCTTTGGCTCGAGCCAACGACAGAGACATTTCCCGAGCCGCCCAAGCCCTTGCCGGAGCACCCAGAGCCCGAATTCACACATTCATCGCCACCAGCGAGCTCCACATGGAGAAGAAGCTGCGCATGACGCGTGAGCAGGTCCATGAACAAGCCCGTCAGGCCGTTCGCTTCGCCCGCAGCCTTTGCGGCGATGTGGAATTTTCACCCGAAGACGGCTATCGATCGGACCCGGAGTTTCTCTGCAGGGTCTTGGAGTCGGTGATTGCGGAGGGCGCCACAACGATCAACATTCCCGACACCGTGGGCTACGCCATACCTGAGTTGTACGGACAATTCATCGCAGACCTGCGACGGCGCATCCCCAACTCGGACAAGGCGGTCTGGAGCGTTCACTGCCACAACGACCTGGGGATGGCGGTTGCAAATTCCCTGGCCGGGGTCAAGATTGGCGGGGCTCGCCAGATCGAATGCACCATCAACGGACTGGGAGAGCGCGCGGGCAACTGCTCGCTGGAAGAAGTGGTCATGGCTGTGCGCACCCGCCGTGACTATTTCGGCCTGGACGTGGGGGTGGAGACTGCGCAGATCGTCCCTGCCTCCAGGATGGTCAGTCAGACCACGGGATTTGTCGTCCAACCCAACAAGGCCGTGGTGGGTGCCAATGCATTCGCCCACGCCAGTGGGATCCACCAGGATGGCGTGCTCAAGGCTCGGGACACCTACGAGATCATGCGAGCCGAGGACGTGGGCTGGAGTGCGAACAAGATCGTGCTCGGCAAGCTCAGCGGGCGCAATGCGTTCAGGCAGCGGCTTCAGGATCTGGGCATTGACCTGGACAGCGAGTCCGAAGTCAACGCAGCCTTTGCGCGCTTCAAGGACTTGGCTGATCGCAAGAGTGAGATCTTCGACGAGGACATCATTGCGCTGGTCAGCGATGAGAGCGTGACCAGCGAGCAGGAGCACTACCGGCTTCTCGCCCTTTCTCAGCACTCGGAAACCGGCGAGCGTCCCCATGCGAGGGTGGTCTTCACGGCCGGCGAGGTGGAACACAAGGCACAGAGCGACGGCAACGGGCCGGTGGATGCCTCACTCAAGGCGATCGAGTCGCGCTTGAACAGCGGCGCTGAGCTTGTCCTGTACTCGGTCAACGCCATCACCAGTGGCAGTACCGAGTCCCAAGGCGAGGTCACGGTTCGGCTGCAGCATGGCGGACGGGTCGTCAATGGGGTTGGCGCCGATCCCGACATTGTGGTGGCGTCAGCCAAGGCCTACCTCTCGGCCCTCAACAAGCTGCATGCCAACCTGGAAAGGGTCGCCGCTCAGGGCTGATGCCAGCTTGCTTCAAATGCCCGCGCCAACTTGTTGATTGGATTGGGCTGCGAGGCTACACTTATTGGGCCAGTGTCGTTCTTGATTCAGTTGAGGTGCCGGATGGCTTCAGTCCGTCGGATCAGCGTTGAGCCGCCCCACAGCCCAGGGCTTGGGAAGCTTTTCCGGACAGCCTTTTGCGGCCTGGCCTCAGCCGCATTTCTCTTGAGCCTCCTTGGCTTGTCCAGCCCCGTGGCCCTTGCGGGGCAGTCCGCTGAGGCGGCCAAGGCCAGCGCAAGGAAGGCCGCGGCAGATGCCAAGCCCAAGGTTTCAGGGGCGACTCAGCGCAAGCCCTCGGCCAAAGCGCGGCGGACTCGGACGGCGGCTGCCGTGGGCGCTGCCGCAAGTGTGGCTGCCAAGCCTTCCGTGGGGCAGGCCATAGGCCTGCACCAGACGCCTGATCCGCTTGAGCTGAAGTCCAGCGTGGCGCTGGTTCTGGACAAGGACACCAATGAGGTTCTGTTCAGCAAGAACGCCGATGTCGCCCTGCCGATTGCCTCGATCACCAAGTTGATGACCTCCGTGGTCGTGCTGGAGCGCGGGCAGGACCTCGATGAGGTTCTGACGGTTTCCCAGGAGGACGCGAATGCCTACAGGAGCGGGGGGTCGAGACTGGCCGTGGGGACACGGCTGACCCGTCGGGAAATGCTGCATTTGGCGCTCATGGCCAGCGAAAACCGGGCGGCCCATGTGTTGGGGCGCCGCTTTCCGGGCGGACTCGACGCCTTCGTCCGGGCCATGAACGATCGCGCCAGGGACTTGGGCATGGCCGACACCCGTTTCGTCGAGCCGACTGGCCTTTCCAGCAGCAACCGATCAACCGCCAATGATTTGGCCACTCTGGTGCGGGCCGCCCACAGGCATCCGCTGATCCGGGAGTTTTCTGTCTGGCCCGAAGCCACGATGGCCGTGGGGCGGCGGCAACTGGACTTTCGCAACACAAATGGCCTGGTGCGGGGTGGGGAGTGGGACATTGCCGTCCAAAAGACAGGCTACATCGCCGCCGCAGGCCGTTGCGTGGCCATGCAGGCTCATGTTGGGGGACGTGACCTGATCGTGGTGTTGTTGGATTCCTCGGGGCGGCATGCCCGCATTGGCGATGCCGAGCGCCTGCGTCAGTGGATCACGCAGCGCGCGACGATGGGCTCCCCAGAGCTCGGGAAATCTCCTGCGCCGTCTCTCTCAGCCGGCTGACCCAACCTTCTTCCAACCGGTCGGCCGGTGCCGATATCGACAGGCCCGCCACCATCCGGTCGTGGTCGTCGAAGATGCCTGCGGCCAGGCATCTGACTCCCAATTCGAGCTCCTCGTCATCGCGCGCCAGCCCATGCCTGCGCACCAAGGCGAGTTCGCGCTCCAGGCGATGCAGATCCGTCAGGCTGTTGCGGGTATGGCCGGCCAGCCCGGTGCGCTGGGCATAGGCCTTGACACGAGCTGCATCATCCTGCGCGAGGAAAAGCTTGCCCACTGAGGTCAGGTGCAGCGGCGCGCGGCCGCCCACGGCCCGCACGACCTGCATCCCCGAGCGTTCGCTGTAGGTTCTCTCGATGTACACGATTTCATCGCCTTGTCGCACCGAGAGATTGACCGGTTGCTGGGTCACCCGGTGCAGCTCACGCATCGGGCCGAGCGCCACTTCACGCACATCGAGCCGAGCCTTGACCAGATTGCCCAGTTCCAGCAATCGCATGCCCAACCGGTAGGCACCGGCCTGGGGCCGGTCGACCAGTCGGCCGATCGTCAAGTCGTTGAGGATTCGATGCGCCGTCGAGGGGTGCAGGCCGGTGCTTTGGCTGATCACCTTCAGCGAAACCGGCTCCTGATGCCTGGCCAGCACATCGAGCAGTTCGAACACTCGCTCCAGCACCTGGATGGCCGGCTCGCGTGCCCCCTGTTCCTGGCCTGTCGTTTCAGGCATCGCCTTTTGACCGTGCATCGGCGAATTTTGCATCCCGAAATCAGACTCTGGATCACGATTCCAGGATCTGGTGCGCTGCGGCAACACCGGACCGAACGGCACCCTCGAGCGTCGACGGGTATGGGCCGCACACATAGTCGCCGGCCACTGCAAGGCTGCCGTGAAGCGCTGCAGCGGTGGCTTTGGGGCGGCGAAGCCCGCTGCTGCACCGAAAGGTGGCCCTGCGCTCGGCGATGCTTCGGACCGCCTTCAGCCGGCTGCCGAAGGCGTCTGGCCATGCTCGAGCCTGCTCCAGCACTGCAGCCTCGAGCGCCTGCATTCCCCGATCCAGCCAGGTTGATGCGGCACTGCTGACGAAAGAGAGGTGCCCCGGCCAATTCGGCCCCAGAGTGCACAGGTCAAAGGCGAACTGTGCGGGCCCCCCCGTCAAGCGCACCATCGCGCACGGCAGGCGAGCCTGCGGAGCATGGACCCAGGTTGTCACGATCGGCTCGAATTCCAACTCGAGTGCCGAGGACGCCCAAGGCCTGTCCCAGGGCTGCAGCAGGCGCGCGGCCTCGGGGGCGTTGGTGGCCAGGATCAGGCGATCAACCGTCTCCGAGGTCTTGGACTCCACTTGCCACCGGCCCGAGCCGAGGGGCCTGATGCCCAGCACCCGGTGCCCGATGTGCAGGCAAGCCCCCGCCCGGCGCAACCGCTCGATGGCCGGTCCCGGGAGCAGATGGTGCAAAGGCCGGCGCGGGATCAGCAGATCCGAGCCGCCCACGCCCGAAAACAGACCATCGGCCAGAACCCGAAGGAACACTGAGGCATCGGCGACATGGATTGGCGTGTTCAAGGCGGCCACGCACAAAGGCTCGATGAGCTCATGCACGATGGTGCCGGGCAGTCCCTGGCACAGCTCCTGGACGGTCTGGCCCTCGGGAGCGAGAAACCCGCTTCGGTGCCAACGGGCCAGGCGGATCATGAGTTGCCAGCGATGCCCGACGGGCCAAAGGCTCTGGCGCGCCAGCGCGCGCAGGAAGGCGATTGCAGGCCGGCCTGCGGGCAGGCACAGGCCCCGCCCCTTGGGGTCAACCAGCCGCAGCGGGCTGCGCAGGAAAGCTTCTTCGAGCGGAACCTCCAGCTTCTGCAACATCCGAAGGCTCTGGCGGTAAGCGCCAAGGAGGATGTGCTGCCCGCAGTCCAGTTCAACCGCTCCCGTGGGCTCCAGAGCGTGGCCGATGCCGCTGCGTCCGCGTCCGCCGGGAGTGGCTGCGGCTTCCCACAAGACGACCGACCGCCCGGCTTGCGCGAGCTCGACGGCAGCCGACAGGCCGGCCCACCCGGCTCCGACGATGCCCACACGGCTCGACCGAGCCAAGGCCACCGCACTCATCGATGGGACCAGTGGGTCAACATGGCGATCCAGACCTTGCGCAGCGGGGTCAGCGAAACCCGTTGGTGCAGGACCTCAAACCCGCTGAGCTCTATTTCCCGCAACAGGGTGCGATAGATCGCCGCCATCATCAGGCCCGGCCGCTGAGCGCGCCGATCCGGATGCGGCAGGAGAGCGAGCGCCTCGTCGTACAACGCATGCGCCCGCTGCGCCTCAAAGCGCATGAGGGCGGTAAACCGATCGCTGTAGCCCCAGGGATGACGGGACTGCAGCAATTCGTGAGCTTTGACATCGAAGCGCTGCAGGTCCGCAATCGGCAGATAAATGCGTCCGCGCCGGGCATCCTCGCCCACGTCACGGATGATGTTGGTCAGTTGCATGGCCTGTCCGAGCCGGTGCGCGTAGGCAGTGGTCTGCTCCTGGGTCTGGCCGAAGATTCGCGCTGCGACTTCTCCGACGATGCCGGCCACGAGATGGCAATAGCGCTGCAGCGCCGGGTAGTCGAGGTATCGGTTCTGCGTGAGGTCCATCTCGCAACCCTCAATGACGGCCAGCAGGTGCTGCGCATCGATCCCCCAGACCGGCGCGTGCGGCATCAGCGCCTGGGTTGCCGGATGCTGCGGGCTGCCCATGAACGCCCGGGCGACCTCGGACCTCCACCAGGCCAGCTTGGCGGCGGCCACGCCAGGATCGTGGACTTCATCAACGACATCGTCGACTTCCCGGCAAAACGCGTAGAACGCGGTGATGGCGGCCCGCCGGGGCGGTGGCAGGAATTTGAAGGCTGTCGTGAAGGATGACCCACTTCGGGCTGTCCTGTCGGCGACATACTGTTCTGGGGTCATGGAAGGTTCTGGTCGGTTTTTCAGCCTGGGCCGTTGCGGCGCCAACCCATGGCAATCGCCCGCGCCAGGATGATCGGCGCATCCCATGGGCGCAGCCTGGGCCGACGCATCATGGTGCAATGGTCCATCCGCTGGATCTTCTCGGCGATCCGCAGCCCCCCTTGGACCACAAGGCGCAGCTCCCAACCGATGCGGCCCGGCAGACGGAGCGCGAGGGGTTGGCCCCGACGCATCACGGCCTGGGACCAGGCCACGAGGTCAGCGACCAGCGCCTGAGTGGACTGGTTGTCCTTCAGGGCGACCGGCTGGCTTGCGTCCACCCGGTGGCGGCGGGCATCTTCCTCGGGTATGTAGCACCTTCCCCGGGGATGGTCACGGCTGAAGTCCTGCCAGAAATTGATCAGCTGCAGTGCCGAGCAGATCGCATCGGAATCGGCTGCGGACTGCTCATCGACCACACCATAGAGATGCAGCAGCATCCGGCCGATCGGGTTGGCCGACCGGCGGCAATATTCAAGCAATGCCTCGCGCGTGGCGTAGCGCGGGTTCTCGAGGTCCTGCTCGAAGGCATCCAGGAGGTCAAGCAGCAGGCCCAGCGGCAGCGCATGGGCCCGGATCACCTGTTGCAGCGGGGCAAAGACTTCGGGCCAGTCGCCGTCGGCGGCTGAGTAGCCCTGCGCTGCGCCGATCAGCGCCTGGCGGTAGCGCCTGAGGTCTGCCCGGCGATGGGCTGCATCGGCATGGCCTTCATCGGCGATGTCATCGGCCGTGCGGGCGTAGCGGTAGATCGCCAACACCGCCGGACGAAGCGCCGGAGGGCACAGGGCAGAGGCCACAGGGAAGTTTTCGTAATGATCCACGCTCACAGGTGCGGCATTCTCACCGCGGACAGCGGCGATTGTGGGCAGAGTAAACTGCAGAGTTTGCCGAAAACTCACCCGGCGCGGGTGGCGAAAT
>CAYYYC010000073.1:234-9627 GCA_964475695.1 uncultured Rubrivivax sp. | reverse complement strand
CCACCAATGTGGTGCCCGACCACTGCGACATCCAGGGCACAGTGCGCACCTTCACCATCGAGATGCTCGACATGATCGAGCGTCGCATGAGGGAGATTTCCCAACACACGGCGGCCGCCTTTGGGGCCTCGGTGGAGTTCTCATTCAATCGAAACTATCCGCCCACGATCAACCACAGCGCGGAGGTCGCATTTCTTCGGGAGGTGATGCGAGATGTCGTGGGGCCGGAAAACACGCTGGCCTTCGAGCCCACGATGGGCGCCGAAGACTTCAGCTTCTTCCTGCAGAAGATTCCCGGCTCCTATTTCGTGATTGGCAATGGCGACGGAACCCACCGCGCAAGCGGTCACGGCATGGGCCCGTGCACCCTTCACAACCCCAACTATGACTTCAACGACGGGCTGATCGGTCCCGGCGCAACGCTGTGGGTGCGGCTCGTCGAGCGTTGGCTCGCACCGGGCTCGGACTCAGCGCAGACGCTGCATCAACCCCGCAGTTGAGGAGTCCAGGCCGCTGGAGTCGCCGCTCTGCAGCCGGTGCAGCAGTCGGTTGCAGAGCGCCTTGCCCAACTCCACACCCCACTGGTCGTAAGCGTTGATTCCCCAGATCGCCGCGGTCGTGAAGACGCGGTGCTCGTACATCGCAATCAGCGCGCCCAGGGTCTGGGGATCGAGCCGCTCCAGGATGAAGGTGGTGCTCGGTCGGTTGCCGCCGAACGTGCGATGGCGCGCCAGGATGTGGCTCGGCATCGCGTCTGCCGCGGTCGGGGGTGTTTCCCGTTCGGCCTCCTGTGCGGACTTTCCCACCATCAGGGCCTGCGATTGGGCAAGGCAATTGGCCAGCAGCTTGCGGTGGAGATCGGGGAAGCCATGGCTGGGCTCCCGCACGGCGATGAACTCGACCGGGATCAGGTCAGTGCCCTGGTGAAGCATCTGGAAGAAGGCATGCTGGCCGTTCGTGCCCGGCTCTCCCCACACCACAGGGCTGGTCGCGAAGGCGACCGCCTGTCCGTCGAGGTCAACCGACTTCCCGTTGGACTCCATCTCCAATTGCTGCAGGTAGGCCGGCAGACGGCGCAGCCCGTGGTGATACGGCGCCACGCTGCGGCTGGTGCACCCCAGGAAGTTCCGGCACCAGATGTCGAGCAATCCGAGCTGCATCGGCAGGTTGGCCGCCAGCGGCGCCGTGGCGAAGTGCATGTCCATGCGGTGCGCCCCCTGCAGAAAGGCTCGAAAGCCCTCGGCTCCCAAGGCGATGGCGATCGGCAAGCCTATGGCGCCCCACATCGAGTAACGCCCCCCCACCCAGTTCCAGGAGACGAAGGAGGTGGTGATGCCAAACGCTGCGGCCGCCTGCCGGTTCGTGGTCACGCCCACGAAGTGCCTGGCTACATCATCGCCGCCATGCTCGATGAACCATGCCTTGGCGGCTTGTGCGTTGGCCAGTGTCTCCTGCGTGGTGAACGTCTTGGAAGCGACGATGAACAGCGTGCTGGCCGGGTCCAGGGCGGGGAGGGCCGAAGCCAGGTCGTGGCCGTCGACATTGCTGACGAAGTGCATCCTCAGCCCTGGGTGCGCGTAGGCCTGCAGCGCGGCCACGGCCATCTGCGGGCCCAGGTCGCTGCCGCCAATCCCGATGTTGACCACATCCCGGATCCCGCTGCGGCCAATGTCGCGCACGGACTCGGCATAGCTCAAGAACGCATCCAGGACGTCGTGGACCTCATCACCATGCGGGCCAAGGCCACGCGGCGCCCGCAATGCGGTGTGCAGCACTGCCCGGCCCTCGGTGGCATTGATCGGCAGGCCGTTGAGCATCGAGTCGCGCCGTGACTCCAGGCCACACTCCTGGGCGAGGCCGCCCAACAAGGCGCGCACCGTCTCGTCCCAGAGGTTCTTGCTGAGGTCCGCAAAGATTCCTGCCGCTTCAATGCTCATGCGATCGAAGCGCCCCGGGTCGTCAGCAAAAGCCTTCGCCAAGCCGAAGGTGCGCGCGGGCCCCTGCGCGTGCGCCTGGAGCAGCGCCCAGGCTGCCGTGCGGTCGCACCGATTCAGCGCCCGTCCCCCAGCCATGTCACCGCCTCGGCGCGGAGCGCCGCAAACGCAGCAGCGCCGCAGCCACATCGCAACCGGTTGGTCCGCGTCGATTGACCGCCCCATGAAACTCATGCATCATGGAAGATGTAACTTTGTTACATACTTTCATCGATTCCTCAACCCTTCCTGTTCCATGTCCTTCGATCTCGTCCTGTTCGGTGGCACTGGCGACTTGGCTTGGCGCAAGCTCATGCCCGCCCTCTTCCAGGCTTGGCGCCACCACAAGCTGCCTCGGGACGGTCGCATTCTCGCCGTTGCGCGGGATGAACGCAGCGACGCACAGTATCGGGACTACATCCGGGAGCGCTTCTTCGAGGTCGAGGCGGCCAAGCAACCCAACCAGGACGAATTCAGCCGCTTCTCCGAACTGCTCCACTATCGGCGGATGGACCTGTCGATGGCCGCCGACTACGAGGGGCTGAAGGCTTGGGTCGACGCCCGCGGCGCCGCCACGGTGGTGCTGTTTCTGGCCACCAGCCCTCACCTCTTTCCGCTGATCTGCCAGCGTCTGGGCAGTGTCGGGCTGAACCAGCCACACATGAGGGTGGTTCTTGAGAAGCCTCTGGGCCATGACCTGTCAAGCGCCCAGGAAATCAATCGGGCTGTGGCTGCGTCTTTCCTCGAGCGACAAGCCCTGCGCATCGACCACTATCTGGGAAAGCCTGCCGTGCAGAACCTGGCCGCACTGCGGTTCGGCAACGCTCTGTTCGAACCGCTGTGGCGCCGGGAATCGATCGCCAACATCCAGATCACGCTGGCCGAAACGCTGGGCGTGGGCTCCCGTGGCGACTTCTATGACCGCACCGGGGCCCTGCGCGACATGGTCCAGAACCACGCGCTCCAACTGCTGACGATGATCGCGATGGAGCCTCCTCCATCCAACGATGCCGATGCCATTCGGGACGAAAAACTCAAGGTGCTCAAGTCATTGCGCCCTTTCACACCCGAAACCGTCGCGCGCGATGTGGTCAGAGGGCAATACCGCGCCGGCGCGATCGATGGACAGCCCGTGGCGGGATATCTGCAGGAGCCCAAGGTGCCGCCGGACAGCGCCTGCGAGACCTTTGTGGCGCTTCGCACCGAGGTCCGCAACTGGCGCTGGGCCGGCGTGCCCTTCTACCTGCGCACGGGCAAGCGGCTGACTGCCCGCGATGCGCAGATCGTGGTGAACTTCAGGCCTGTGCCGCATCCGATCTTTGCGGGCGCGGCGCGGCCCAACAAGCTGGTGATCAAGCTTCAGCCCGAAGACGGACTGGAACTGCATCTGATGGCTGCCAAGGGAGGCCTGGGATCCTCAGGAAGCGGGCCCGAGCAGCTGGCGCCGGTTTCGCTGGACCTGGACTTCGACAAGGCTTTTGCGACGGAGCGCATCGGCGCCTACGAGCGGCTGCTCCTTGATGCCCTGGCGGGACGACTCAACCTGTTCGTTCGAAGCGATGAACAGGAGGAAGCCTGGAGTTGGGTGGCGCCAATCCTCGAGCAGTGGGCGCAGGAGTCCCAGGAAGGCCCGAGGCCCTACGCTGCGGGCACCTGGGGGCCGCCCGCTGCCAGTGCGCTGGTGGCTCGGGATGGGCACGCCTGGGCCGAGGAGCAGTAGGGCTGCAGCGCGATGAGTCTGCTGGACCGGATCCGGGCTTCACTGGCTGCGCTGCCGCCGGCCGAACATCGGGTGGGCCGTCTCGTCCTGGCCGACCCCCGGCGCTTCGCCAGCCAGCCGATCGCGGAGCTTGCGGCCCGCTCCGGGGTGAGCAAGCCGACGGTGGTGAGGTTCTGCCGCAGCATGGGCTATGACGGGCTGGCGGACTTCAAGCGCAAGCTGGCCGGGGTTGTGCACGAGGGGGTTCCGTTCGTGCATCGAGCGGTCGACGAGGACGACAAGCCCCACGACATCATCGTCAAGGTCATCGACAACGCTGTCAGCGCCCTGCTGCGCTACCGCAATGAGGCGGCCGACCATGCGTTTGAGCTGGCCATCGCCGCGTTGACGCGCGCCTGCCTGGGGCGGCACCGGATCGAGTTCTACGGTGTGGGCAATTCGGGCATCGTGGCGCAGGATGCTCAGCACAAGTTCTTTCGGCTCGGCGTGGCCGCCTCCGCGATCAGTGATGGCCATGTGCAGGTGATGAGCGCCACCATGCTCTGCGCGGGGGATTGCGCCGTCTTCCTGTCCAATTCAGGGCGCAGCCGGGACCTGCTGGATGCCGAGGACATCGCCCATCGCAAGGGGGCCACCACGCTGCTGATCACCTCCAGCGGCTCCACGCTGGCCCAACTGGCCAACGGCAGCAGCCGCATCCTGCTGGCAGCCGACCATCCCGAAGACCATGACCGCTACAGCCCCATGGTCTCGCGCCTGCTGCACCTGATGATCATCGACATCCTGACCACCGCGGTGGCGCTCAGGCTGGGCCCGGACCTGCGGGGCCCTCTGCAGGAAATCAAGCGCAACCTCAGGCTGCGGCGCTACCTCGACAGTTCCCGACCGATCAAGGGCTGACGCCGAACAAGTCGGCCACGCCATAAAGGGCCATGAGCGCGCCGAGCTTGGCGGGCACACCCTGGACCGCGAACCCGATCCCTCGGGAGAGTGCGTGGCGCCGGCACTCCAGCAGCACGGCAATGGCCGCCGTGTCCAACTCCTGCAGGCCCGAGGCGTCCACATGAAACACCGCGCCATGTGCCTGGTCAAGAGCCGACCTCAGGCCCGCCAGCGTCTCGGCGGCCTGCTCCATGGTCAATCGAGCGGGCAGCGCGTTGCTCACGCTTTGGATGCGCTCTTGTTGCGCTCGGCCAGCTTGTTGATCAGCCCGTCAATGCCCGACGCGCTGATTTCCTGGCTGAAACTGGAGCGGTACTGCTCCACCAGCCAGATTCCCATGACATTGAAGTCGTAGACGCGCCATCCACTGCCCGCGCGCTCGAGACGATAGTCGAGTTGGATCGGCTCGCCGCGGCCGCGGATCTCGGTTCGCACCGTGACTTCGCTTTCGGATGGTCCCGGCCTCGTGGGTCGCAGGGCGATGGTCTGATCCTTCACCTGAGCCAAGGCTCCGGCGTAGGTTCTCACCAGCAACACCTTGAATTCTTCCTGCAGGCGCTTCTGCTGCTCCGGCGACGCTGTGCGCCAGTGCCTGCCCACGGCAGAGGAAGTCATGCGCTGGAAGTTCACATGAGGCATCACCCGGGAGTCCACCAGCGCAATGACTCGGCTCAGATCGCCAGCCTGAATCGCCCGGTCGGATTTCACCGCATTCAGAACATCGCCCGAGAGTTCCAGCACGAATGCATCGGGTGCGACGACAGCGGCGGACTGTGCAATGGCCCAGGGCGCCGCAACAGCCAGCATCAGGGCACCGAGGATCCTGCCGCAAGCGCGGCGCGAGGTGAGGTTTGTGTTCATCTTTCTTGACCGTTTCGGCATGGCTCAGCGCGGACGCTCGCTCTCGTCGGCCGGGGGGCTCCCATCATGGATCAGGCTGCGACGGCGAGCCAGATGCGCGTCGCGCACGAAGGTGTATTTGTCAAGCGCTATCGAATCAAGCATTCTGGTGAACGGCAGCGCATCGGCACGCCCATCGGTCAGCTTGAGGGTGATCCAAAGAGCCTTCTGGGGATCGCCGGTGGGCGTCGCCAGGGACGAGTAGGACTGGTCCACCGGAAACGCAATGGCGTCGCGCAGCGTGGAGGGCCCGAAGACCGGAAGCACCAGGTAGGGCCCCGAAGGCGCGCCCCAGTGGGCCAGCGTCTGGCCAAAGTCCTCGCTTTGGCGCTCCAGGCCGGCTTCGGTGGCGATGTCCAACAGGCCACCGAGTCCGAGCACGGTGTTGATGCTCACCCGCAGGGTCATCTCGACCGCACGGGTTGCCTTGCCCTGCAGGGCCAGATTGACGGCAGACCACACATCGCCGACATTGCCCAGCACATTGCCCACCCCCGTGCGCACCGGTCTGGGAACGACAGCCACATAGCCCTCGGCCACAGGCTTGATGAGGAAGTGATCCAGTGCCCCGTTGAAGACAAAGACCTTGCGGTTCAAGGGCTCCCAAGGGTCCTTTTCGGATGCGCCCCCCGAGGGGCCGGCCGCCCCTGCGAACGCCGACCAGGCCAAGGCTGCGCAGGCCAATGCGCGCGCGCCGGCCCGGTGGCCCGGCACGGCCCACCCAGTCCAAACTGTGTGCTGCTTGAATCGGCTCATTTGTTCACCCCTGGATTCTCAGCGGCCTTGTTGAACAGGAACTGCCCGATGAGGTTTTCCAGGATCACCGCCGACTGCGTTGCGGTGATCACCTCGCCGGGCGCCAGATTCTTCTCGTCGCCTCCGGGCTCGATCCCCACGAACTGATCGCCCAGAAGCCCGGAGGTCAGGATCTTGGCAGAGGAGTCCCGCGGAAACTTCACTTCCTGGTCCAGTTCCATCCTGACAACCCCCTGAAACGATTGGGGGTCCAAAGTGATCGACTTCACACGGCCGACCGTCACCCCGGCACTGCGCACAGGGGCACGCGGCTTGAGTCCGCCGATGTTGTCGAAGCGCGCCGTCAATTCATAGCCGTCGCGCTGACCGAAGCTCGCGAGATTGGCGGCCTTGAGCGACAGGAACACCAGGCCCGCCAGCCCCAGCAGCACAAAGCCTCCCACCAACACTTCCAAGCCCTTCTTGCTCATTCTGAAATTCCTCGCGTGCGCCGGACACCCGGCCTAGGGGGTAGAAAACATCAATGCGGTGAGCACGAAATCGATGCCCAAGACGGACAGGGAAGAAATCACGACCGTGCGGGTGGTGGCGTAGGCCACGCCCTCAGGCGTGGCCTGAGCCTCATGGCCCTGGTAGAGCGCAACGGCGGTGCAGATCACCCCAAAAACCAAGCTCTTGACGATCCCGTTGCCCACATCACGCCAGACATCGACACGGTCCTGCATCAGAGACCAGAAATTGCCGGCGTCCAACCCGATCAGGCCTACGGCAACCGCCCAGGCGCCGATGATGCCAATCGCTGAAAAAAGTGCCGCCAGCAGGGGCATCGAGATGATGCCGGCGATCAGGCGCGGAGCCAGGACGCGGCTGCGCGGGTCCACGGCCATCATCTCCATCGCCGAGAGCTGCTCGCCCGCCTTCATCAGGCCGATTTCGGCCGTCAAAGAAGTGCCCGCCCGACCGGCAAAGAGCAGGGCAGCGACCACCGGTCCCAGTTCACGCACCAGAGAGAGGTTCACGATCAGGCCCAGAGACTCCGTGGCCCCGTAGGTGACCAAAGCGTAATACATCTGCAGTGCCAGCACGAAGCCCACCGCAAGCCCCGAGGCCAGGATGATCACCAGGGACAGATTCCCGATGGCATGGATCTGCCGAACCACCAGGTCAAACCGCTGGAGCGCGGCCGGCATGTTCCAGAGCAACTCGCCGAAGAACAGAGTCGCGCGCCCGAAACCCTGGAGCACGCCCAGGGCTCCCGAGCCCAGGCGCTGGAGTGCCACGGCCATCTCGCCCATCACGCCGACACCCCGAAGTCTTCTTCCAGGCTGCGCGCCGGGTAGTGGAACTTGACCGGCCCATCGGGTTGCCCGCGGACAAACTGCGCCACCTCGGGGTCGCTGGAGGCCATCAGCTCCGCCGGAGCGCCCTGAGCGACGATCCGGCCACCCCCCGCCATCAGGACCACATGGTCGCTGATGGCCATGCATTCGGGCACATCATGCGAAACAACCAGGGAGGTGGCCCCGGTGATGTCGTTGAGCTTGCGGATGAGATTGGCGGTCACGCCCATCGAGATGAGGTCCAGGCCGGCGAAGGGCTCGTCGTACATGATCAGCTGTGGATCCAGAGCAATGGCGCGGGCCAGCGCGATACGACGGGCCATGCCGCCCGAGACTTCGGAAATCCGCAGGGCCGCCGCGCCCCTGAGTCCCACCGCATGGAGCTTGAGCAGCACGATGTCGCGGATCAGAGGCTCGGGAAGCTGCGTGTGCTCCCGCAGAGGGAAGGCGACGTTGTCGAACACGTTGAGATCGGTGAACAAGGCGCCGAACTGAAAGAGCATTCCCATGCGCCGCCGCAGCCGAAGCAGCTGGCCGCGGTCCCGCGAGCGGACCTCCTGGCCGTCGAACAGGACCCTCCCGCTGGAGGCGCCGTGGATGCCGCCGATCAGCCTCAGGAGGGTGGTCTTGCCGCAACCCGAGCCCCCGAGGATGGATGTGACTCGGCCGCGCGCAAAGCACAGCGACACATCCTTGAGGATGAGTCGGCTGGCGTCATAGCCAAAGCTGACGCGGTCGATTTCGATGAGGGAATCGGTCACCCGAATGTCCGGCGGCGCAAAACAGCCGTGATTGTGTCACGCCACCCGCTCACGCATCCGGGTTTCCCCGGATTTGGGCGGGGCGTGCAGCGGTGCCGCGCCGCGCCTCAGCGCGGCAGGGTCGAAGCCCCCACCAGAAACTCGTCGATCGCCCGCGCCGCCTGCCTGCCCTCGCGAATGGCCCAAACGACGAGGGACTGGCCGCGTCGCATGTCTCCGGCTGCGAAAACCTTGGCCACATTGGTGGCATAACCGCCCACAAGGTCTGTGGATGCCCGCACATTGCCACGGGCATCCTTGGCCACACCGAAGGAATCCAGGATGCTGTCCACCGGGCAGACAAACCCCATGGCCAGCAGAACAAGGTCGGCCTTCCACTCCTTCTGTGAGCCGGGCACCTCGGACATCTTGCCGTCGCGCCACGCCAACTCGACCGTGCGCAGTGCCTTGACCCTTGAGGCATCCCTGCCGGAACCGGCCACGAATTCCTTGGTCGCAATGGCGAACTCACGGCTGCAGCCCTCCTCGTGGCTCGATGAGGTGCGCAGCTTGGTGGGCCAGTAGGGCCAGGTCAGGGCGCGGTCCTCCTGCTCGGGTGGCATGGGCATGAGTTCGAACTGGGTCACACTGGCTGCGCCGTGGCGGTTGCTCGTTCCCACGCAGTCGCTGCCCGTGTCGCCGCCCCCGATCACGATGACATGCTTGCCATCAGCCCTGATCTGTGCATCGACCTTGTCGCCGGCAACGATGCGGTTCTGCTGCGGGAGGAACTCCATCGCAAAGTGAACGCCATCGAGGTCACGGCCCGGCACCGGGAGATCGCGGCTGTGCTCGGCGCCGGCGCAGAGCAGCACCGCGTCGAAGTCGCTGCAGACCTGCTCGGGGGAAATGATCGACTTGGCATCGTTGGCCACCTTCGCAGCGGGGCCGCTCGTGGGCAAGTTGCCCACGAGCACCGATGTCCTGAAAACGACGCCTTCGGCCTTCATCTGCTCGACGCG
>CAYYYC010000073.1:0-224 GCA_964475695.1 uncultured Rubrivivax sp. | reverse complement strand
CTTCTCCATCTTGAAGTCGGGAATGCCGTAGCGCAACAGCCCCCCGATGCGGTCGTTCTTCTCGAAGACGGTCACGGCATGGCCGGCTCGCGCGAGCTGCTGTGCCGCTGCCAGCCCCGCAGGACCCGAACCGACCACCGCCACCTTCTTGCCGCTGGAGGCCTTGGGGGGCTGGGGATGCACCCAACCCTCATCCCAGGCGCGGTCGATGATGGCATGCTCGA
>CAYYYC010000072.1:0-9672 GCA_964475695.1 uncultured Rubrivivax sp. | reverse complement strand
CCATCATCGGCCCGCACCCGGGCGACCAGTTCTGGATCGACGGCCTGCCGCAGCAGAGCGCCATGTTTGGCTTCCCCCCGGCCGAGGCCTTCAAGCCCACCCGATGGCTGACCGACGGCGACACGGTCACCATTGGCCAAAGCACGCTGGAGGTCCGCCACTGCCCGGGGCACACGCCTGGGCATGTGGTGTTTCATTCAAGGCAGGCGCAGCGCTGCTTTGTCGGGGACGTCCTGTTTGCGGGGAGCATCGGCCGCACCGACTTTCCAGGCGGGGACCACGACACCCTGCTCAACAGCATCACGCAACGCCTCTGGCCCATGGGCGACGCGACGGTCTTCATTCCAGGACACGGGCCGGAAAGCACCTTTGGCCGCGAGCGCCGCAGCAACCCCTACGTCGGCGGAACCTGAGGCCCTGAGCTGCGGGCGCAGCGGGGCCTAGGACCGCCGTGGCGCAGGAGGCCCGAAGACTCTCGGGGGCCGCGGCGCGCGTTCGTACAGCGGGAGCACCTTGGGCAGGATCTTTCTGATGTCCTGGATGCGCGACTCGCCTGCCGGGTGGGTGCTGATGAACTCCGGCGGGGCATCACGATTGGCCTGCAGCATCTTCTGCCAAAGGGTCACGCCGGCGTTCGGGTCGTATCCGGCCCTCGCCGCGAGCTCCAGGCCGATCAGATCCGCCTCGGTCTCGTCGTCGCGGCTGAACTTCAGCGACAGCAGCTGCGCCCCCATGCCCAGCACCATGTCGCCCATCTGGCCCAGGCCCAGAAAATAGGAGACCACATTGGCCAGGACCTGGGTGACCGACTGCTTGCCCATGCGCTCGCGCGCATGCTCGCGCAGGGCGTGGGCCACCTCATGGCCCATGATCATCGCCACCTCGTCATCCGTGAGCTGCAGGCGCGAGAGGATGCCCCAGTAGAAGGCGATCTTGCCGCCGGGCATGCAAAAGGCGTTGACCTGCTGGCTGCCGAAGAGCTTGACTTCCCATTGCCAATTCCGGGCGCAGGAGTTCCAGGTGCCGGCCAGGGGAATGATCCGCTGCGCGATGGCCTGCAGACGCTGCATTTGGGGATGCTCAGGGCCCGCCAGCTGGTTTCGCTGTTGGGCCTCGCGGGTCATCTGCCGGAATTGCGCAGCGGCGGCGCGCTCGACCTGCTCGGAAGGCACAGCCCTGACGAAGATCGAAGGCTGGCCCACATCCCGGGCCACGCCGTCCGGGGCGGCCGATCCCCCGGGGGTCGCGCAGTCCTTGCCTCCGCAGCCAGCCAGGCCCAGAGCCGAGGCGGCGGCCAGCCCGGTGAACAGGCGCCGGCCATGAAAGCCGCAAGCCAGCGCCCCGCGCGAGGGCTGGCAGCCACAGGAGCGGGCCTGCGCCAGAGCGGGCAGCGCAAGGTCGGCACCCACACGAAAGTCAGTGCTGCTGGCCGTCAGGCCTGGCCCGCGGGGCAAGAGGGTTGGGGGATCAAGATTCATCGGCGGCGCAAGTCCAAGGGCGGGCGGCGGGACACCTCCTGATTGTGCAGCGCGGCGGCCCTGGCCTGCACGGTGAGCCGGGCCACCGCTCGAAGGGTTCAGGCAGGCGCCCCATCGGTGTCCAGATACTGCCAAGTGTCGCGCATGAAAGGGTGTGCCCAGTAGTGGCGCAGCCAGGGCTGGATCAGCCAGGCCAGCTTGTCGTGGCGGTGCGCCTTGTACGGCATGTAGGCCACCAGCAGGTCCTTGGCGCGGCGCATCAGGGCCAGGCGCTCGGGGCCGTCAGGCAAGCGCTTTTGCTGCTCGAACAGGCGATCGAACGCCGGCAAGGCAAACCTCGGGTCGTTGGCGTCCCCTGAGTTGGGGCCATAGGCAATCGACAGATAGAACCCGCCGTCGGGCGACTGAGCCGCCCAGCTGAATCCCCAGATCTGCAGGCCGCCGGTTCGGGTCTTCTTGAGCAATTCAGGCCAGGTCGACACCTCGAACTCGACCCGCAGGCCCACCGCGTTGAGTGAACGCTTCCACAGTTCATTGGCGGCGCGGTCAGCTTGCGACCCGAGCGAGGCGATCCGCAGGGTGAGCGCAGCGCCATCGGGCTGCTCCCGAAACCCATCGCCGTCGCGGTCCAGGTAGCCGTAGACATCCAGCAATGCCTTGGCGCGGGCCGGGTCGTGGGCCGACATGTCGCTGCGGTAATCGTCTTCGTAGCCGAAGGTGTGTGGGGCCACCGTGGATTGCGCCGGGATGGCCATGCCGTTGCGCAGCAGCCGGATGTCCGATGGCTCGTCATAGGCCAGTGAAATCGCGCGGCGCAGCGCAACCCGCCCGGGTGTGTAGCCGCCCACCACCGGATCCTCCATGGCGAAGTAGTGCATCGCCATGGATGCGGTCAGCTCGGTCTGCAGCCGCACGCCCTTGCGCTGCAGAAACGGCGCCAGGCGCCCGCCGGGCACCGCCAGTGGGGCGAAGGCTGGCGGCACGGCCAGCCAGTCGATGCCGCCTTGCAGGAAGGTCAGCCAGCGCGGCTGTGCCTCCTCCACCACATCGACCACGACGCGGTCCACGCAGGGCAGGTCCCGGCCCCGAAGTTCCCGGGCAATGCCCTGAGCGATCGGGTCTTGGGCAGGCGTGCCCTCGTAGCGTCGCCGCCGGTAGCTTGGCGAGCGCACCAACTCGATGCGTGATCCCCGCCTCCATGAGGCCAGACGGAATGGGCCCGTGCCCACCGGGTGCGCACCGATGTCCTGGCCGTAGTGCTCCACCACCTCGCGGGCGACTGCGCCGGTCAAGCCCGGCGCGGCCAGCACCTGATGCCAACGCGGGTCGCTGTCGCCCATCTGGATGCGCAGCGTGTAGCGGTCCAGGGCTCGGATGCCCTCGACCGGAGTGTCGTAGTCGAAGGCGCTGCGCTGCTTGAGTGCGCGCTGCCGCAACTCACTCAGGCCCACGAGCTTGGCGCTCTCAAAGAGATAGAGGTCGCTGGAGGCGTATCTCGGGTCATAGAAGCGCTTGATCGAATAGACATAGTCCTCAGCGGTGAGCTCGCGGCGTCCCTGCGCATCCAGGCGGCGGCTGCCTCTGAACGCCGCGTCGTCGGAGAAGTGGATGCCCGGCCGGATCCTGAGCGTGATCGTGCGGCCGTCGGCACTGATCTGCGGGAGCTCAGCGGCCGTGTTGGGGACCAGGCGCGCCGGACGCGCCAGATAGTCATAGGTCAGCGGCGCTTCCAGAATCTGCGCAATCAGCGTGGTGGAGTAGTAGTCGCTGTTGGTCGAAGGCGGGTCAAAAGTGCTCTCCGGCGCGGGAAAGGCCACGCGCAGCACCTTCGGGGTCGAAGCGGCCTGAGCCAGGCCTGGCAGGCCGGACAGGCCCACCGCCTGCGCGATGAAGTCACGCCGCCTCATCGCCGCAACACCCCGAGCCCATGCCTGCCCCAAGTTGATCGAGACTCAATCTGCGGGCTTGCGCGAGGGGTCGATGTCCACACGATGCCACCAGTCCTGCCAGAACTGGGTGCGCCGGTATCCCTGGAGCCAGGGTTGGGTCAGATCGCTGGAAATCCGGTGCACCAGAAACTTGTACGGCATGTAGGCCAGGCCAATCATCTTGGCCTGAAGAAACAGGGCTTCGCGCTCGGGCCCGTCGGGAATCTCCGACATGCGCCGGTAGAGGCGATCGAACTCCTGGTTCTTGAAGCGGGCGAAGTTCTGCGCCCCAAGCTGCAGGCTGTAGTAGCGCGCCAGGGAGGCCTGGCCATCAGGCGCGGCAGCCGAACCGCCCAGCACCCACATCTGCAGCTTGCCCGACCGCGCTGCCTTGAGCTGCTCGGGCCACTTGCTGATGTTGAACTTGAGCTGGATGCCCACGGCCTCAAAGTTGCGCTTGTAGAGCTCATTGAACTGACGCGAAAGCTGATCGGGCTGCGTGGCCAGCTCCAGCACCAGAGGCCTGCCATCGGGCTGCTCGCGCCAGCCATCGCCATTGCGATCCACATAACCGAAGAGGTCGAGCAGCGCCTTGGCCCGAGCCGGGTCATAGGTGCTCATTTCACTCTTGTAGGCCGGGTCATAGCCGCTGGTGTGGGGCACCAGCGCCGACTGCGCAGGCACCGCCTGCCCGCGCCGAACCAGCCGGATCTCCCGGTCGGTGTCCATGGACAGGCCGATGGCCCGGCGCAGCGCCACCCGCTCGGGCGTGTAGCCGCCCACCACCGGGTCTTCCATGTTGAAGTACAGGTAGCCCGAGTCGGAATTCAGTGACCTTGCACCGCGGATGCCCCGCTTGGCCAGATTCGGGGCCAGCTTGCCGTTGGGCATGGCCTGGCTCACGAACTCCCCAGGCACCGTCAACCAGTCCAACTGCCCGTTGAGAAAGGCCAGCCAGCGGGGCTGGGATTCCTCGATGATGCTGATCTCCACACGGTCGACCATTGGCAGCCTGCGGCCCTTGAACTGCGCCACCATCGCCTGCCCGACGGCATCGTCGGCCGCGGGCTCGAAGTCGTAGAACATGTCTCGATACTGCGGGTTGCGCTCCAGGGCGATGAAGCTCGCCCGCCGCCACTGCGCCAGGCGGAACGGGCCGGTTCCCACCGGGTGGGCCATGATGGCGTCCCCGTAATGCTCCACCACCTCACGCGCGACCGCGCCGAACAGGTCTCCGGTGGCGAGAGTCTCGATCAGCGAGGGCCGCGGCTGGATTGTCCTGAATTGAATCGTGTGCCGATCCAGCGCGCGGATGCCTTCGATCTCCGTGTCGTAGTCGAAGGGCTTGCGGGCCTCCAAGGCCTTCTTGCGCAAGGCTTCCAAGCCGACAAAGCCGGTGTCCAGCATCCCGCCCCACACCGGGCTCTTGTTGGCCGGGTCGGCGAATCGCTTGTAGCTGTAGACATAGTCGGCGGCGGTGAGCTCTCGGCGGCCCTGAGCGTCCAGTCGCTTGCTGCCCTTGAAAGCCGGGTCGTCCATGAAGTAGATGCCCGGCTTGATCTTGACCGTCCAGGTGCGGAAGTCCTCGGAGACCTGGGGCATGCCGTCCGCGGTCAGCGGCCGGATTCGGGCCGGGCGCGCAAGATGGTCGTACTCATAGAGCCCCTCGAAGATGTGGGGCGTCACGGTGCGTGAGTACAAGTCGTTGACCTGCGCTGGGTCGAACCCCGTCTCCGCGATCGGAAAGGAAATCCGAAGCGTCTTCTGCGGCGCGGCAGCGGCGCCAACTGCGGCTGGGCTCGAGCCGCTGGCCGCCGCAGGCGCCAGAACTGCCAGGGCAAGAGCCAGCCCCGCAAACGCGACCGCAAGCGGCCGCCTGGCGATGCGACCCAAGCCCCTCATCGGCTCGGCCCTTCAGCAATGTCAACGTACTTGAAAAACTCCCGGACAAAGACATTGCGGTGGTAACCCACGACCCGCGGGTGGTAGAGGTCCGTCCAGATCCGATGGACATGGAACTTGTAGGGCATGTAGGCCACGGCGAGCATGCTGGCCTGGGTCATGAGCTCCTGACGCTCCGGGCCGTCGGGCAGCACCCTCTGGCGCTCATAGAGTTCGTTGTAGGCCCTCAGGTCGAAGCGGGCGTGGTTGGCCTGTCCCTTGTTGGGCCCGTAGACCAGGGCCAGGAAAGTGTCGCCGTCCGGTGCGCCGGCGCTCCAGCCGACACCCCACATCATCAGCTTCCCGGCGCGGCTGCTCTTGAGGTTCTCGGGCCACTTGGCCACCTTGAAATCCATGCGCACGCCGATCGCGTCCATGTTGCGCTTCCACTGCTCGATGAGCTGGCGGCTGAGCTGGTCGGGCTGGGTCGCGTATTCGATGACCAGCGGGCTTCCGTCCGGCTGGTCCCTCCAGCCATCGCCATTGCGATCGACATAGCCGTGGAGGTCCAGAAGCGCTTTGGCGCGAGCCACGTCATGGGTGCTCATTTCGCTCTTGAAGGCCGGGTCGTGGCCCCACACCCCGGGCGGCATCGGCGACTGCGAGGGCACGGCCTGGCCGCGGCGCACCAGGCGGATCTCCCGGTCGATGTCCACCGCCATCGCAATGGCTCGGCGCAAGGCCACCTTGTGGGGCTCATAGCCCCCCACCACAGGGTTCTCCATGCCGAAGTAGCTCATCGCCACATCCGCACGCGGGTAACGCACCATGCCGATGCCGCGTTTGGCCAGATAGGGCGCCAGCTGGTTGTTGGGAATCGCCGAGGAGGTGAACTCTGCCGGCAGGTTCTCCAGCACATCCTTTTCGGCATTGAGGAACGAAAGCCACCGAGGCTGTGTTTCCTCGATGACGCTGATCTCCACCTGGTCGATCATCGGCAAGCGCCGCCCCTTGAGCTCGGCGGCCACCTTCTGGAGCCGAGGGTCATCGGCGGGCGGCTGCTCGTCGTAGAGCTGCAGTCGGTAATTTGGATTTCGCTCGAGCAGCATCCGCGAGCTGCGCTTCCACTGCGCCAGGCGGAATGGCCCGGTGCCCACGGGGTGCTCTCCGATCTTGTCGCCGTAATGCTCGACAACTTCCCGAGCCAGGGCCCCGAAGAAGGAGCCGTCGGTGAGGTTGTAGAGAAAGCGGGGAGCCGGCAGCCCAAGCCTGATCTGGAAGGTGTAGCGGTCCAGGGTGCGCAGGCCTTCGACTTCGCGGTCGTAGTCGAAGGGCTTCTTGGCGGCGATGAGCTCCTTGCGCAGCTCGCTCAGGCCCAGGATGCGGGCATTTTCCAGGATGTAGAGGTTCCCGCTCTTCCAACGCGGGTCGTAATGGCGCTTGATCGAGTAGACATAGTCGGCCGCGGTCAATTCGCGCCGGCCCTGAGCATCCAGCCGTGGGCTGTTCTTGAAGGCGGGGTCCGGCGCGAAGTGGATCCCGGGCCTGATGCGCACGGTGAAGGTCTTGAAGTCTGCGGAGACCTCCGGCAGGCCAGCCGCCGTGTTGGGCCGAATGCGGGTGGGGTTCGAGAGGAACGCATATTCCAGGGGGGCATCGAACAGGGCTGAGGCCACTGTGCGCGAATACAAGTCCGTGATCTGGGCCGGATCGAAATTCGATTCCGCAATCGGGAATGCGTAACGCAGGGTCTTGAGCGGCGTTGGCGGCGCGGACTGCGCGGCGCCCTGAGCCTGGGATGACGGCGGCAGCGCAGCCATGAGCGCCGTCAGGGCCGCCACCAGGCAGGGCAGCCAGCCGGAGCGGATGTCGGGTCGACGACGGAGCATGGGTCGAAATGAGGAAGGTTGTTCGGGTTGTGAGCCGGACGCCGTACCCGGAGCCGGATCGGACCTGTTCGGGGCGCCAGTCTAGCGGGGGATCAGACAGCGGCGAACGGGGCTGAACCCTCGCATGCCCTGGGGACTTGAAGGCTCCCCGGGGAGCCGGCGCGAGATTCCATCCGAGGCCCGGGTGAAAGCCCGAGACAAAGCTGGCCTCGAGACCGCTAGACTCCGAGCTCCCATCCGCCTCGGTCCGCCGTCGAGCGCGCCATCCTCGGTGGATGCAACCCTGACCCGCTGGAGTTCTCCACGCATGCTCGCCTATCTCGTCCGGCGCCTGTGGCAAATGGTCCCCACCCTGTTCGGTGTGGTCCTGCTCGTGTTCGTCCTGTTCAAGTTCTTTGGCGGGGATCCGGCCGAAATCCTTGGCGGCCTGAACGCCACCCCCGAGCAGATCGACGCCATCCGGCAGCAGCTCGGCCTCAATGAGCCGGCCTGGTTCCAGTTCTGGATCTTCATCAAGTCGATCGCCACCTTCGATTTCGGCAAGAGCTGGGCCACCAACGAGGCGGTCAGCAACCTGTTTGCCACAAGGCTGCCGGCCACGCTGACGGTGATGCTGCCGATCCTCATCCTGGATGTGTTGCTGGCGCTGCCCATCGCCATGTGGGTGGCCTATCGCCGCGGCTCGCTGACCGACCGCACGATCATGGTGGTCACCACGGTGGCGCTGTCGATCTCGTTTCTCGTCTACATCATCGTGGGCCAATACTTCTTCGGCTTTGTGCTCGGCTGGTTCCCGGTGCAGGGTTGGACCGACAGCACCTGGAAGAACCTCCTGACGTACGCCCCGCTGCCTGTCATGCTGGCGGTGATGGTGGGCATCAGCCCGCAGACGCGCCTTTACCGGAGCTTCTTTCTCGATGAGCTTGGCCAGGACTATGTCCGCACCGCCCGCGCCAAGGGGCTGACCGAAAACACCGTGCTGTTCAAGCATGTGATGCGCAACGCGATGATTCCCATCATCACCAACATCGGCCTGGCCCTGCCAAGCGTGGGCATCGGATCCTTTCTCATCGAAACCTTCTTCTCCATCCCCGGCCTGGGCCGCGAGGTGCTGCTGGCGGTCAACCGCTCGGACTACCCCGTCATCCAGGCCATCACGGTGTATCTGGCGATGCTGACCATGGTGATCAACCTGCTGACGGATCTGATGTACAAGGCCGTTGACCCTCGGGTGGTGCTCAAGTGAGCGCGGCGCTCCATTCCCCGGGGCCGAGTGCGCCTTCCCTTGAGCGCTCGGAGGGCGTCTGGGCTGCAGCCTGGCGGCGCTACCGGTCCGACCGCGTGGGCATGGTCTCCCTGGTGGTCGTTCTCGCATTTCTCGTGCTGATCGCAGCCTCGGCCCTCGGCCTGGTGGCCAAGAACTGGCAGCGGGAAGTGGGTGTGCCCAACGCGCCGCCGACCCTCATGGGTCCGGCGCCGCCGGAGGCCACGGGCGTGATCGAGCAGCCCAAGGGACCCAATGTGGACATCTCGGCGATCGATCCCCTGGCGCCGAAGTACGCGGAATGGGAGCAGCGGGCCAAGGCTTATGTCACGGCCGACACGATCAAGGCCGAAACTCTGCCTCTCGGAGGGGATCGCCTGGGTCGCGATGTGCTGTCCAAGGCCATCAAGGGAACCGAGATCTCCGTGTTCGTCGGCGTCCTGGCCGCCGTGGTGGCGACCTTCCTGGGGACGATGCTCGGAGCGCTTTCGGGCTATCTGGGCGGCAAGGTGGGCGACTTTTTCGAGTGGCTCTACAACGTGTTCGAAGCCGTGCCGGGCATCCTGCTGATCTTCGCCTTCGCGGCGGTCTTCGGGCGCGGCATCGGCACCGTGGTGCTCATCCTCGGGCTGACCGGCTGGACTGGCCTGTACAGACAGGTGCGCGCCGAGTTCATGAAGCACCGCTCGCGGGAGTATGTGCGCTCGGCCGAGGCGATTGGCGCCTCGAGCTTCTCGCGCATGTTCAGGCACATCCTGCCCAATGTCTCCCATGTGGTTCTGGTTCGCATGGGCCTGTTGGTCGTGGGCTTCATCAAGAGCGAAGTCATCCTGTCCTACCTGGGCCTGGGCGTGGGCATTGAAGATGTCTCATGGGGCACCATGCTCTCGGAGGCCCAGGCCGAGCTCATTCTGGGCCACTGGTGGCAGCTGGCGGCGGCCACCCTGTTCATGTGCGTTTTCGTCACCGCCTTTTCGCTGATGGCGGACGCCGCGCGGGACGCGCTGGATCCCAAGCTGAGGGGGCTCGAATAATGCTGCTGAGCATCCAGGACCTTGCCGTTTCGTTTCGCATGGGAAAGGCAGGCGGCGTGACCCAGCGCCAGCAGGCCGTGGGGCGAAACGGAGCCACGGTCGGCTTCGAAATCCCCGAGAACAGCACCGTGGCTCTCGTGGGGGAGTCGGGCTCGGGCAAGTCGGTCACGGCCATGTCCATCCTCAACCTGCTGCCCG
>CAYYYC010000071.1:9448-9690 GCA_964475695.1 uncultured Rubrivivax sp. | reverse complement strand
ACTTCGAGGCGATATTTCATTTGCGGCGCAGGATCGCCGCCATGGAACGCAAACCGCAGATCTTCGGTCAAATAGTGACCAAAGCGCTCGGGCACCGGCTTGATGTCGATGGCGGCGAGCTGTGAATTGGTCACGGCCCCTTTGCTATCGACGGTCGCATACATCGGACGGATACAGCCCGCGAGTGGCACACCCGCGAGCGCCACCAGAAACAGACGCCGCGAAACCGGTCCTGAGCGATC
>CAYYYC010000071.1:8324-9438 GCA_964475695.1 uncultured Rubrivivax sp. | reverse complement strand
AGGCAGCCTCCGAGCGGCAAAGCCGCAAAGGAGACAAGCAGCGCACGGCGCGACAACACGGTCTTTCGATCAGACGACGACATTGACGATCCTCTGCGGCACGACAATGAATTTGCGCAAGGGCTTGCCTTCCATCGCGCGCTGAACCGCCTCGAGTGCGAGAACGGCTTTCTCTATCGTCGCCTGATCTGCGTTGCGGTCAACCACAATATCAGCCCGCTTCTTGCCGTTGACCTGCACCGGCAGGGTGATCGTGTCTTCAACGATCAGGGCGCGGTCGGCCACGGGCCAGGCTTGTTCGCCTACGAGCGATGTGTGGCCCAGAGCAGACCAGCATTCTTCCGCGAGATGCGGCATCATGGGCGCCAGAATACGCACGAGGATGGATCCGGCTTCCGCCAAAGCGGCTTTCATGCCGGCATCGAGCTCACCTTTTTCGGCGGCCAGCGCGGCCTGCAATGCGTTGGCAAGCTCATAAATATGCGCGACGCAGCGGTTGAACCGCAGACGCTCGACATCTTCTTCGGTGCGCACCAAAGCCTTGTGGGCGGCCTTGCGGACCGCAAGCGCGGCATCCGAATAGGAAAATGCTGTCGGCGCCGTTCCTGCGCGATCAGCGATTTCGCCAATCAGCCGCCAGACGCGCTGCACGAAGCGGGCGGCGCCCTGTACACCTTCTTCAGTCCAGATCACGTCGCGTTCCGGCGGCGAATCCGACAGCATGAACCAGCGTGCCGTATCGGCACCATAAGTGCCAATGATGTCGTCGGGATCGACCGTATTGCGCTTCGACTTCGACATCTTCTCGATCGAACCGATCTCGATCTCGATGCCATCGGTGAGGCGCTTGGCGCGACGGTTCGCACCCTCGCTGGTGATTTCAATTTCAGACGGCGCGACCCAAGAACCGTCCGGCGCACGATGGGTTTCGTGCACCACCATGCCTTGCGTGAAGAGACCGGAGAACGGTTCGCCGCTCGGCAGGTCGAGAAGGCCGATATCGCGCAAGGCGCGGGAGAAGAAGCGGGAATAGAGAAGGTGCAGAACAGCGTGCTCGACGCCGCCGACGTATTGATCGACCGGCAGCCAGTAGCGCGCCTCCGCTTTGTTGATC
>CAYYYC010000071.1:7917-8314 GCA_964475695.1 uncultured Rubrivivax sp. | reverse complement strand
GGTCTCGTGCACCACCATGCCCTGCGTGAACAAGCCAGCAAATGGCTCATCAAGCCCGGCATGGCCGGTGCGCTTCATCGCGCGGGTAAACCAGCGCGAATACAGGAGATGCAGGATCGCGTGTTCGATGCCGCCAATATATTGGTCGACGGGGAGCCAATGATCGACGGCCTGACGCGTCGTCGGCTCCGTCTCATTCCACGGATCGGTGAAGCGCGCGAAATACCAAGACGAATCGACGAAGGTGTCCATCGTGTCGGTTTCGCGGCGCGCGGGCGATCCGCAACTCGGGCAGGCAACCCTGAGGAAGGACTCGCATTTGTTGAGCGGGTTGCCGCTGCCGTCGGGAATCAGGTCCTCGGGCAGCACAACCGGCAGGTCCTCAAGCGGAACCGGC
>CAYYYC010000071.1:0-7907 GCA_964475695.1 uncultured Rubrivivax sp. | reverse complement strand
TTGGCAGTGGATGATGGGAATGGGAGTTCCCCAGTAGCGCTGCCGGCTGATGCCCCAATCGCGCAGCCGCCATGTGGTTCGCTTTTCGCCCAGCCCCCGTTCGGCCAGGAACTCGGCCACCCGGTCGACGGCGGCAGCATGATCCAGGCCGTCCAGAAAGCCCGAGTTCACGCAGCGCCCGTTCTGCTTGTCCGCATACCAGTCCTGCCACCGGGCGGCATCAAAGGTCTGGCCACCCACAGCCACCACCTGCTTGACCGGCAGCCCATACTTCAGCGCGAAAGCCAGATCTCGCTCGTCGTGGGCGGGAACCCCCATGACGGCGCCGTCCCCATAACCCATGAGCACATAGTTGCCCACCCACACCGGAATCTCCTGACCCGTGATCGGGTGGCGCACGGCCAGCCCGGTGGGCACGCCCTCCTTGTCCTTGGTGGCCATTTCCGCTTCGGTGGTTCCGCCCTGCCTGCAGGCCTGCACAAAAGCCTCGACCCGGGAGTCCTTGGCTGCCGCCACCGTGGCCAGCGGATGCTCAGGCGCCACCGCACAGAAAGTCACCCCCATCAGGGTGTCCGCCCGGGTGGTGAACACATACAGACGCCCGGCGTCCACCAGGCCGCCGTCCGGCCCGGAAATCGAGTGGGTGAACGCAAAGCGAACCCCCTGGCTCTTTCCGATCCAGTTCTCCTGCATCGCCTTGACGCGTTCAGGCCAGCCGGGCAAGCCATCCTGAACATGGTCAAGCAGTTCCTGAGCGTATTGGGTGATGCGCAGGTAATAGCCGGGTATCTCGCGCTTCTCCACCACTGCGCCCGACCGCCAGCCGCGGCCGTCGACCACCTGTTCGTTGGCCAGCACCGTCTGGTCCACAGGGTCCCAGTTGACGACCTGGGTTCGCCGTTCCGCGATGCCGGCCTGCAGCATCTTGAGGAACAGCCACTGGTTCCACTTGTAGTACTGCGGCGAGCAGGTGGCCACCTCGCGGCTCCAGTCGATGGCCAACCCCAGAGCCTGCATCTGGCCCTTCATGTGGGCAATGTTGTCGTAGGTCCACTTGGCCGGCGGGACGCGATTCTTCATGGCCGCGTTTTCCGCCGGCAGGCCAAAGGCATCCCATCCCATGGGCATGAGCACATTGAAGCCCTTCATCCGAAGATGGCGGGTCAGCATGTCGTTGATGGTGTAGTTGCGCACATGCCCCATGTGCAGCCGCCCGCTGGGGTACGGCAGCATGGAGCAGGCGTAGAACTTGGGCCTGTGGGAATCCTCGGTCACCCGATAGGCATCGTGCGCGGCCCAATGGGCCTGGGCCTGGGGCTCAACCTCAGCGGGCTGGTACTTGGGGTTCATCAGACGGAATTGTAGGAGCCCGTCCGTCCACGGAATCAGTCACGAAGGCCATCCGCGTGAGCCCCGTCTTCTGCAACAGCCCGATGAGCTCGGCCACCTGACCGTAGGGCGCGGTGCGATCGGCGCGCAGCTGAACCTCCGTGGCGGGGTTCGAGCGGGCCAAATCGGCCGCCTCTTCCATGAGCCGCTGCCGGTCCACCCGTTTGTCACCGAGGTAGTAGCGTCCCTGGGCATCCAGGCTCACCAGAAGAGGCCGGGGTGCCTGTGAAGGGCTGGCGGCGTCACTGCGGGGCAACTCGAGCTTCAGGCTGCTCGCCATGAGGGGCGCTGTCACCATGAAGATCACCAGCAGCACCAACATCACGTCGATGAGCGGGGTCATGTTGATTTCGCCCATCGGCTCCTCGCCCTGCGCGGTGCCCATTCGGCCAAAGCCCATGTTCAACGGCTCCGAGCGCTCGGGTCGACATCCAGCGCCATGAGCAGGTCATGGGCATAGCCCTCAAGCCCGGCCTGGGCCGCAGCTATCCGTTTTCCCAGCAGGTTGTAGGCCAGAACCGCCGGAATGGCCACCGCCAGGCCTGCCGCCGTCATCACCAGGGCCTCGCCGACCGGGCCCGAAACCTTGTCGATGGCCATCGTGCCGGAGACCGCCATTTCCACCAGGGCGTGGTAGATGCCCCAGACCGTGCCGAACAGGCCGATGAACGGAGCAGTGCTGCCCACCGAGGCCAGAACAACCTGGCCGACCCTGAGCTGTGTGACGCTGGCCTGAAGCGCCTCACGCAGGCGTCGTGTCAGTTGCGCTGCCTTGGGCGTGCGGGCGCCGAGGCTTCCCTCCAGCTCCGAGGCATTGGCGGCATCGAGCAATGGCGCGACGATGCCCTCACGATCGATGGCCTCCAGGCGCTGACGGCCGGCGTCCCAGTCCGGTGCTGCCCAGAACGCCGCCAGCGCCAATGGAAGGTCCTGCGCGACCCGGCGCAGAACCCAGACCTTCCAGAGAATCAGGGTCCAGCTGGCCACGGACATGGCCAGCATCACCAGCGCCACGGCGCGTCCGACGGTGTCGGTCTGGCCCCAGAAGCCCTCAAGTCCATCCATGCGGCCGCCCCGAGTCAGTCGCGAAAACCGAGGACCTGAGCCATGTCATACAGCCCGGGCCCACGGTCCATCAGAAAACGCGCCGCGCGAAGGCTGCCCTGGGCATAGGTCGCGCGCGTGCTGCTCTTGTGGGTGATTTCGATGCGCTCCCCGATCCCCAGGAACATCACCGTGTGATCTCCCACCACATCACCGCCCCGCACCGCGGAAAACCCGATGGCGCGCGGGTCTCGCTCGGCGGCAAGGCCTTCACGGCCATAGACGGCGCAGTCCTGAAGGTCTCGACCCATGGCTTGTGCCACAACCTCGCCCATGCGAAGGGCGGTGCCGCTGGGCGCGTCCACCTTGTGGCGGTGGTGGGCCTCCACGATCTCCACGTCATAGCCCTGCTGAAGCGCCTCGGCCGCCTTGGCCAGCAGCTCCAGGACCACATTGACGCCGACGGCCATGTTCGGAGACATGACCACGCCCAGATGCTGTGCATGAGCCGCGATCCTGGCCTTGTGCTCGGCTGAAAAGCCTGTCGTGCCGATCACGATTCGGGTTCCCGTGACACGACAGGCCTCCAGATGGGCCAGCGTGCCTTCGGGACGGGTGAAGTCGATCAGCACATCGGAAGCAGCCACCGCGGCCTGAACATCCGAGCTCACCATCACGCCGCTGGTCCGGCCCATCCACGCCGTGGCGTCCAGCCCCAGGGCGGCGCTGCCTGGCGCATCCAATGCCGCGCTCAAGACGCAGTCGTGCGCATGGCACACGGCCTCGATCAGCATGCGGCCCATGCGCCCGCCGGCTCCGGCAACGGCCACGCGCATGACGCCCGCCTTCTCCGGAGAAGGCATCAACGGGGCTCCAGCGGTGGGTATGTGCGGGCCGGGCCCTGTGGCAAGGCCAGCGCCGGGCTCTCAGAGCGCACGGGCGGCGGCAGCTTGGCCTTTTGCTCGGCCGTCAACTCAAGCGGCGGGACTTTGGCCTTGGCTGCCTTGGGGTCCACCATGCCGGCCACGAACTCATGCTCCGTGGGCAGGCTCGGCGCGACGATCTTCTCGACGAGGCCCTGGGCATCGAAGAGGATCGCCACGGACAGCCGGGACGGGGCGGTTGGGGAGCCGGTGCGGCGCGCGCTGGCGTACAGGTAATCCCAACGCTGTGCGTGGAAGATGTCGGTGAGCATCGGACTGCCGAGGATGTCGCGGACCTGCTCCCGAGGCATGCCAGTGCGCACCTGCCCCAACTGCTCTCGCGTCACCACATTGCCCTGCCGGATGTCCACCCGGTAGGGGGTCAAGCGTTCCAGAAAAGTCAGCGGCTCGATCGCCGTGGGCTGCGGCTTCGAGGCGCAACCGGCCAGGCCCAGCGCCGAGATCCAAGCAAGGTGGGCGGCGGTTCGAAGGGAGAGGCAGTCGGGCATGGGGTGACCTCCAGCGGCAGGGGCTGTGGCTATGATGGAAGCATTCTAGTGGTCAGCCTCCAGCCGTCACTTCCCTCTTGCAGGGCCCCCATGTCGCACGCCGATGAACTCAAGAGCAGTGGCCTGAAGGCCACCGCCCCCCGAATCAAGATCCTGGAGATCTTCCAGAAGACCGACCGCCGACACATGACGGCCGAGGACGTCTACCGCGCCTTGCTGGCCGAGCAGGCGGACATCGGCCTGGCCACGGTGTATCGGGTTCTCATGCAGTTCGAGCAGGCCGGCCTGCTGAGCCGAAGCCACTTCGAGGGCGGCAAATCGGTCTTCGAACTCAATGCCGGCCAACATCACGACCACCTCGTGTGCCTGAACTGCGGCCGGGTCGAAGAGTTCTACGACTCGGCCATCGAGTCGCGCCAGAAGGCTGTGGCGCAGGAGCGTGGGTTCGAGCTGGCCGACCACTCCCTGGCCCTTTACGCGGCCTGCGTGCGCGACAGTTGCCCCCACCGTCAAGGCTGAGCCCAAGGCCAGCCGGGAATGGGCTCGGCCGGGATGCGCTCAGTCGTCGGCGCCGCTGTCCATCGCGGCCTGATGGCGCAGCAGGAATTCCCGGTAGGTGTCGATGCCCCGCAACTGCAAGATCGTGTTGCGGACGGCGGCCTCCACAAGCACGGCCAGATTGCGGCCGGCGTCCACCGCGATCACCACCTTGCGCACCGGCAGGCCCAGAACCTCCTCGTACAGCGGCTCGTGCGGCAGGCGCTCGAATTCACGCTCCATGGTCTCGCGACGCACGAGATGAACGATGAGCTTCAGGCGCATCTTGCGGCGCACCGCGGTCTCGCCGAAGATCGCCTTGATGTCCAGCAGCCCGATGCCACGCACCTCCATGAGGTTCATCAGCAGCGCCGGACAGCGTCCCTCGATGGCCGTCTGGGACACGCGGAAGAGGTCCACGGCATCGTCGGCCACCAGTCCATGGCCCCGCGAGATCAGCTCCAGGCCCAGCTCACTCTTGCCCAGGCCTGACTCTCCAGTCAGCAGAACGCCCAACCCCAGGATGTCCATGAAGACGCCATGTCGCGTGGTGCGCTCGGCCAGGAGATGGCCAAGGTAGGCCCGCAGGACATCGATCACGTGGCCTGCGGAGGAGGCCGTCTGGAACAGGGGAATCTCCGCACGGTCGCACATCGCCACCAGCCGCTCCGGCGGGGTTTGGCCATCGGCCACGATAAGCACGGGGGGCTCGAGCGTGACGATCCTCGAGATCCGGCGCTCGGCCACATCGGGCATCGGGTGGCTGAGGTAGGCGACCTCGCGTTCCCCGACAAGCTGCACCCGATAAGGATGGATGTAGTTGAGGTAGCCGATGAGATCGGCGGCCGATCGCGCCTTGGCGATGGCCGACTCGGCGAAGTGCCGCTCCGGATGGGCGTGCCCGGCCACCCACTCCCAGCGCAGGTTGTCCCGGTGCTCCTCAAACAACGCTTCAGCGCTGAGCAGGGCGGAGCGGCGGCGGCTCGAGGGGTGGTCGGGCGGGTTCAAGCCACCGACTTCAGGGGTTGCCACTCCGAGATCAGCCGGTGCACGGTGGCCGCCTCGGGTTCGGTCTTGAGCTGTTCGCGCAGGGCGCGATCACTGAGCAGCTCGGCGATCTCGGAGAGGATCTCGAGGTGGCGCTGGGTGGCAGCCTCCGGAACCAGGAGGACGATGAGCAGTGCCACCGGGTCCTCATCGGGCGCATCAAAGGCCACGGGCTGGGTGACCCGAAGCACGGCGGCCAAGGGGTTGCGCAGACCCTTGATGCGGCCATGCGGAATGGCCACGCCATGGCCCAAACCCGTTGAGCCCAAGCGCTCGCGGGCAAAGAGGTTGTCGCTGACCACGGCCCGCGGGATGCCCGCAAGGTTTTCAAAGATCAGACCGGCGTGCTCGAAGATGCGCTTCTTGCTTGAGGCGTCCAAATCCACCAGCACATGGCTTGGTGGCAGGATGGCGGCGAGTCGGTTCATGGGGCAGCGCGTGGAAGCGCAATTATAGAAAGCCCCCGGCGGGCGCTCAACCGTTCAACGATCCGATGCGCTTGGGCGCCTCGTGGTGATGCTCTTGGACACGATCCTTGTGGCGCACCACCTGGCGGTCGAGCTTGTCCATCAGTTGATCGATGGCCGCATAGAGATCTTCATGGCTTTGCTCCACGAAGATGTCGCGTCCCTTGACATGCAGAGTCGCCTCGGCCTTCTGGCGGCGCTCCTTCTCCTTCTTCTTCTCCACGCTCAGGATGACGTTGACGTCCACCACCTGGTCGAAGTGGCGGGTCACGCGGTCAAGCTTTTCGACCACATAGTCCCGCAGGGCGGGGGTGACTTCGAGATGGTGTCCGCTGATCGTCAGGTTCATCCGGGCCTCCTCAGGGTGGGGTCAAAGTCGATCGGTTCAGTGGGGCACGCAACGCCGGCCATGTCCGTTCGCGTCGCCTCCCGTCGAATTCAGTGTGCTCCGGAAAAATCGGCTTGGCAAGGAAATTTCAGGCGCCCGCGCTGGGCCGGATCAAGCCCCGCCCGCCCCGCCGTGAGTCGGCGGAGAATCGGGTTGCTGGCAAAGCTTGCGCTGGGCCGGTCGGGCCTGCACTTGATGAAAAGCATCCTTGTCATCGAAGATCAGCCGGAGATCCGGCAGCTGCTCGCGCTGACGCTGCAGGACCTGTCCTGCGAGCTCCACGAAGCCGCCGATGCGCAGGCCGGGCTGGAGCTGGCGCGTGCGCTGCTGCCACAACTCATCCTGCTCGATGTGATGATGCCCGGACCGCTGGACGGGCTTGCGCTGTGCTCTGTGCTCAAGGCCGACCCGCAATTGCGTCAGATCAAGGTCATCCTGCTGACGGCTCGCGGTCAGGCCGAGGATGTCAAGGCTGGCCATGCGGCCGGGGCCGACCAGTATGTGGTCAAACCCTTCAGCCCCATGGCGCTTGTCGAGGCGGTGTCGCGACTGCTGGCATTGGACGGCCCGCCAGGCGGGGTGCCGCGGTGACATAATCCAAAAATTGAAATTGCCGGAGCCGCCTTTGGACCCCAGTCACCCTCGGTGACCGTCCCCTGCGCCACGGTCGGCCCAGACACGGTGGTCTGGTCCACGCCCCGCACTGGCGGGAAACCGATTTGCGGGGCTTGACGGAATCGAACTTCCCACGCAACCCCGATTGCACCGGCGCGCGAACTGGCGCGACCACCCGTGTGCGTCAAAGCGCAGGAGCAGAAGATGCTCAACGTGTTTACGCTGGAGAGCGGCGGCCAACGAGGTCGGTTGCTGCAGCAGGAAATCCACGGACCCGAGGGCTTGGCCAAGACTGCGCCGGTCTGGGTCGACCTCGAGAGCCCATCCGCTGAGGAAAAGGAATGGGTCAGTGCCCGTTTCGGGCTGACCATCCCCGAGGACGTTGTCGACGAGGACATCGAGGAGTCGGCACGGTTCTACGAGGACGACAACGGCGAACTGCACATCCGGTCGGACTTTCTCGTTGATGACGCCCAAGGGCCTCGCAATGTGCGCGTGGCCTTCATCCTCAAGGCCGGCATTCTTTTTACGGTGCGAAACGATGACATCGCCGTCTTCCGGCTGCTGCGGCTGCGGGCACGGCGTACGCCTGCGCTGATCGAAGACGCCAAGGACCTGCTTCTCAAGACCTACGACGCCGATGCGGAGTTTTCAGCTGACACTCTGGAGGGCATCTACGACCGGCTTGAGGCAGTGAGCGCGCGCGTCCTGCGCCAGGACGTCAACGACGAGGCGGCAGCGCAGGTGCTGGCGGCCATTGCGCGGGAGGAGGACCTCAACGGCCGCATCCGCCGCAACATGATGGACACCCGGCGTGCATTGAGTTTCATGATGCGCAGCCGGATGCTCGGCGCGGAGCAGTTCGAGGATGCCCGTCAGATCCTGCGCGACATCGATTCCCTGGATTCGCACACGGCATTCCTTTTCGACAAGATCAACTTTCTGATGGACGCCACGGTGGGCTTCATCAACATCAACCAGAACAAGA
>CAYYYC010000070.1:2353-9767 GCA_964475695.1 uncultured Rubrivivax sp. | reverse complement strand
CCTATACCGACAGCCAAGGGACGGTGGAGAGGGCCTACAGCAGCCCCACGGGGCCGGTTTCGGATGTCTGGGCTCCGACCGTCTCCACATTCAGCCCGACCGATGGCGCCACGGGTGTTGCCGTGGCCGACAACATCGTGTTCACATTTTCGGAGGCGATTTTCCGCGGCAGCGGCACGATTGAGCTTCGCAGCGGCTCGCCCAGCGGTCGGCTCATTGAGTCCTTCGATGTGGCCAGCAGCACGCGGCTGACGCTTTCCGGCAACCAACTCACCCTGGACCCGACCACCAGCCTGGCCAACGCCACCCAGTACTTCGTGGTGCTGCCCGCAGGCTCGGTCAAGGATGCGGCGGGCAACACCTTTGTCGGCACCAGCACCTATGACTTCACCACGGCAATCACAGCCGCCACGGCCGGCAGCGACACCCTGGTGGGCACCGCAGGCGACGACTCGCTCGACGGCTTGGCCGGCAACGACACCATCGATGGCGCTGCGGGAGACGACACCCTCACGGGCGGCGCCGGCATCGACCGATTGATCGTTTCCCAAGGCACTGACACGGTGACCGACTTGGGCAACGGCGGTGCGGATGTGCTGGTGGTTTATTCGGGCGCCACGGTCAACGCCACCATCGCGGCAGCCTGGACGGCCAGCGCCTCCACGGTCAATTGGGGCACGGCCAACCTCTTTACTGCAGGCTTGGCGGTCAATCTGGCCGCCGTGATCGCCGGTCGCGGGTTTCAGGTCATCAACACTGGCGACAGCGCCGTATTGACGGGTTCGCGATTTGCCGACACGCTCAGCGGTGGCTCGGGCGCAGACGTGCTCAGCGGCGGCGCAGGCGACGACCTGCTCACCGGCGGAGGGGGCATCGACCAATTCAACGTCACGCTGTGCACCGGCTCGCTCCCCGATCTGGGGCAGGGCAGCGCCGATGTGCTGGCAGTCAGCCTTGGGGCCACGGCCAAGGCCACAGTCTCGGCCGCCTGGACAGCCAACGCCCTGACCGTCAACTCCGGCACCGCGCTCATCACCACCCCGGGCCTGGCGGTGAATCTGGCAGCAGTGGTGACGGGGCGGGGTTTCCAGGTGACCAACACCGGCGACGGCACCCAACTCACGGGGTCTCGCTTCGCCGACACGCTGACCGGAGGCGGCGGGGACGATTCGATCACGGGGGGTGGCGGCAATGACATCATGGCCGCCGGCGACGGCGCAGACACGCTGATGGGCGGCGCTGGCAACGACACGATCGTGCTCACCGAGTCCAATCCCGCCCCCGATGGGGTGATCTTTGGCGGGGGCAGTGGCGCCGCCGGCACCCTGGCCAGGGTGCGAACCCTGGGGACAGACTTGATTGTCGGGATCGATCTGGGCACGTCCAGCACGGCGGTTGATCAACTGCTGTTTTCAGCCGCGGACTTTGGCATGGCGCCGGCAACCGCGGCCGTCAGGGGCGGGGTCAATGTGGACGGGAACTTCTACGTGGTCACCTCTGCGCCTGGAACGAGGGCTGTGGACCTCAACGGCACCGCTGCGGGCAACGCAGCGGCCATCGTCTTCGTTGGCGCCGCCACCGGGACGGGCGGAGTCAAGGTGTATTTCACCTCCAACGAAGCGGCCTTCAGCACATCGACCGCCGTGCTGATCGCCACGCTGGTGGGCGTCAACACCTCGGCGCTGGATTCAAGCGACTTGGTCTTCGGCGCCTAGACGCCATTGCCGGCGCAGGAAAGCGGCTGATCCTCACCGCCCAGCGCTGAGGTCGCCCTGGCTAAACCGGGCGCCGAGGAAGCGGCCGCGCCGCCGCCTTCTACCGTGCCGGAACCTGAGCTTGTCACCCCCATTGAGCGCACACCCTCATGACCGACCTCGACACTCGCTACACCCTCACCGCCGAGCAGATCGCGCGGTTTCGCCGGGATGGATTCATCAAGCTCAAGAGCGTGCTCAAGCCCGAGACCCTGGCGCACTTCGGTGCCGAGATCACGCGCCTGACCATCGCGCTCAACACGGAACAACGCCCGCTGGCGGAGCGCAGCACCTACGACAAAGCCTTCTTGCAGGTGATGAACCTGTGGGAGCAAAGCCCGCTGGTGGGCCGCTTCGTGATGGGCCGGCGCCTGGGCCGCATCGCGGCTGAGCTGCTGGAGGTGGCAGGTGTACGCCTGTACCACGACCAATCGCTTTACAAGGAGCCGGGCGGCGGCATCACGCCCGCGCATGCCGACCAATACTACTGGCCTCTGGCCAGCGACCGCACCATCACCGCGTGGATTCCGCTGCAGGCGGTGCCGTTGGAGATGGGTCCCCTGGGCTTTTACGCCCGCAGCCATTCGGTCGAGTTCGGGCGCTCGCTGGGCATCTCCGACGAGAGCGAGGCCAGGATCAGTGCCAACATGGCCACGCACGGCTTCGAGTTCGTCAGCGGCCCCTTCGACCTGGGTGAGGTGAGCTTTCACCTTGGCTGGACCTTCCACAAGGCCGGCGCCAACATCAGTGATCGCCCACGCTCAGTGATGACGGTGATCTACATGGACGCGGCGATGCGGCTGGTGCCTTCGCTCAACGCGGTGCAGGCCAATGACCGCGACCAGTGGTGCCCGGGTGCTCGCGAGGGCGAGGTGATCGCCACGCGCAAGAATCCGGTCATATGGAATCGATCCTCAACATGAGGGGCTGGATGATGCCCGCCAGTCTTGGCATCCTTCACGCTGTCCCCCGGACGGTGCTTTTTTCGACCGGTGCCGTGGCCTGCGGCCTCACCCGCCATGTCGACCCCTTCATCGCCACCGACGGCTCCGGCCAGATAACCCGCGGTGCGACCATGTCCTTGGACCGCGCAAGTCGGAAGATAGCGCTCGCCCCGGGCACGACGCCGGGCACCTGGCGCGGCACGGGGTGCGGGTGGGGGCCTGCGCTTTGATTGACCTGTCAACAGACCCGTTCACTCAAGAAGACCTGCGTTTCTCTGGGCTGGAATCATGAGTGCACTTCCATTGGGTCAGACTGGGCTGAGCGTCACGCGCGTCGGCTTTGGCGCCATGCACTTTGATGGCATCGACAGCGAGAGCGAGGTGGGCCAACTGCTCAATGGCGTTCTCGATCTCGGAGTCAACCTGATCGACACCGCCCGTGGATATGGCCGCAGTGAAGAGCGCATTGGCCGCCACCTGTCACACCGTCGCCATGAGTTCGTGCTCTCCACCAAGTTCGGCTATGGCATCGACGGTGTGCCAGACTGGACTTACGCCTGTGTCGTGCAGGGCGTTGAACGTGCACTGCGATTGCTTCGGACCGATGTGATCGACATCGGCCACCTGCACTCCTGCCCACTCCCGGTTTTGCAATCTGGAGAGGCGAGTCAGGCCCTCGCCGATTGCGTCAAGGCGGGCAAGTTGCGGGTGGCCGCCTATTCGGGGGAAAACGCAGAGTTGGCGCACGCCTTGGAGGACGGTCGCTTTTCAAGCGTTCAGTGCAGCCTCAGCCTGGTCGATCGCGCCAATCTGTCTCAGATGCCCACGTCGAAGGGGCTGCTCGTGAAGCGAGCTCTGGCCGGTCTGGCGTGGGCACGACCCTGTCGTCCGGCTGATCACTGCGAGGGTGCCTACTGGGACCGCTGGAGGGAACTCCAGTTCGTCGATCTGGGCCTGCCTTGGACCGAGGTCGCCTTGCGGTGGGCTGCACACCAGACTGGGGTGAGCAGCGTGCTTCTTGGCACCAAGAGCCTGTCCAACCTGAAGGCCGGAATCGATGCGGTCCAATCGGGGCCCTTGCCCGCAGAACTCCTGTCGGTTTTGGACTCGGCGTGGTGGGGTCGTGACTGGCCGGCGATCGTTTGACACGGCTGCGGCTGGGCCTGTTGTTCATCACCTGAGCCTGCCCTCCTTTTCTGCCGATTGGGTGTTGGGCGAGATGACGCGGTCGCGTTTGGCGGCGGGCTCTGAATTCCCTGACCCGTTCCGTGCCGCAACCGCCGGTCCAAGTCGATAGACAATATCAGCGACTCAACGTCCCCCCCCCCTGTGGCATCCATGCGAACCTTTCTGATCCTTTGGTCCATGCTCGTGGCAGCCCTGTTTCCCGGGCATTCGCGGGCCATGGCGTCCAATTCCACGGCGCCCTTTTCAGAAGTCTGGTCTCTGGATCTGGCCAACGCGCTGCCGAAAGAACTTGAGAGTGCCGCCTTCGCAGCCACCGGGAATGTCGGATCGATCCCATGCGCTCAGGGTGTGGCCTATTTTTCGGAGGGCGGGAACATGCATGGGGGGTGGTCTGCGGCTTCGTTTGTCTGCCACCGCAACCGCGCCAAGAACAGTGCGCTGTGGGTGATCTACATCCCGCAATACACGGACCAAGGTCGCGACTTCGGGGAGGGTCGCGTGGTCGGTGTCGACTGCACCTTGGCGGGTGGTGGGTGGCGTTGCCGGAAGCGCAGCAAGATGATCTCCCCCATCGGGCCTACGCTGAGAATGGATCGCAGAAAGCAGGATGATGATGCGGTCAACTACATCCGAGTCCTCTGACGCCGTCCTGTCCCGCTCCGGGATTGGCCAGAGCTGCGGCCGTTGCGAGGATCGATCCATGAGCGAACCCGCCCAGTCCACCCCTGAGTTGCGCGCCGAGTCCTGGAAGTTGAGCGCGCAGGCGAGGCTTGCAGTTGCAGCGCTGTTCTGCCTTTGGGCGGGTCTGCTGCAGGCCCAGCCTGCACGGCTGCCGCCTTGCCCCGAGGAGACTTGGGTGGCGTGGGATGGCTGCCAGGGGACGCTGACCTTCGCCGATGGTGAAAGCTACAGTGGCGAGTTCAGGGGCGACACGTTCCATGGCCGTGGCGTGCAGACGCTGGCCAATGGCCAGGTCTACACCGGGGATTTCGTGGGTGGCCAGCGCGAAGGGCAGGGGGTGATCACATGGCCCAACGGCGATCGCTTCAGCGGCGGTTTCCGGGCGGGCAAGCGCAACGGGCCGGGAACATTCACCTGGGCCTCCGGCGCCCGCTTCGTCGGTCAGTATCAGGACGACACGGCCCAGGGCGTGGGAACCTACGCCACCCCCAGTGGAGAGCGATTCGTCGGGGAATACAGGCAGGGCAAGCGCTCAGGGCAGGGGATCGAGTACCGTCCCGATGGGTCAGTCAATCGGTCGGGGCTGTGGGAAGCCGGCGTTCTGAAGTCGGCCTTTGCCATCGAGCCGGGCCGCTTCCCTTTCGGTGCCCTGGAATCGGCGGGTGCGCCGGGCACAGCCCCGGCCATCGGCTCCCTGATCCCTTCGTCCGCCGGCTCGGCCGCGCCCTCCAGGGCGGAGCTGCAGCGGCCTGCCGTCCAGGCGTCGCTGACCTCGCCGCCGGAAAAACCCTCTCCGGCGGTGGCTGCTCGCCCCGAGCGGCGCGTGGCGCTGATCATCGGAAATTCAGCCTACAAGACCCACCCGCTGGTGAACCCGGCCCATGATGCGACCGATCTGGACACGGCGCTGCGCGGCCTGGGTTTCAAGACAACCCTGCTGCGCGATGCCACGATTGCGCAGATGCGCAGCGCGACCCGGCTCTTTGCCGAAGACGCGGCGTCCAGCGACGTGGCGCTGATCTTTTTTGCCGGCCACGGGATCGAGTCCAAGGGGCGCAACTTCCTGGTTCCAGTCTCGGCTGACATCAAGCACGAGTACGAACTGGAGGATCAGGCCTACGATGCGGGCCGTTGGCTGGAGATGCTTGAGGGGATCAGGGGATCCAATCGCCAGCGGGTCAATATCGTGATTCTCGATGCCTGCCGCAACAACGCCCTGGCCAGGTCCTGGCGTTCCTCGGGCACCGGCCTGGCCCGGATGGATGCGCCAACCGGCACTTTCGTGGCCTTTGCCACTGCGCCAGGCAAGGTGGCACTCGATGGCGACCGTCAGCGCAACAGTCCGTTCACCAAGAACCTGCTCAGGGCGATCCAGACGCCGGATCTGCCGATCGAACTCATGTTCAAGGAAGTCCGCCGGCTGGTGCTCGAAGAGACCCGCAACCAGCAGGTGCCTTGGGACAACTCCAGCCTGGTGGGGGACTTTGTGTTCCGGAGAACCCGCTGATGCAGGGCCTGTGACGGTCTGCGGCGTGTGGGTTCGGGCCTGACGCAGTCCGGGCTAGGGTCTTCACCGATTCCCCGATAAGGTGAGAATTGTTAAATTCGGAAACCTGCGGGTGTCTCGCCCGCATGGAGTTTCCTCTTGCAGTCGAATTACCAACCCTTCGAGTTCAAGATTTCCCTGGGCTACCCGGGCAGCGCGCCCCTTTCGGTGAGGGTGCATGCCGTGGATAGGGCTCAGGCTTGGGCCCGGGTGCGGCAGATGCACCCCCGTGCCACCGAGGCCCGGCCCGAGGCTCGGTCCACGGCGGCGCAGGGCAGCGCAGCCGGCCCGTCGCTGGCCCGCTCCCACGCTCTGAGCGGACGCTGATTTCCGCACCCCGGCCGCCCGGTCCGCAGTCCGGGCAGTGGCTGGCGATGGCGGGTCCGTCAAAAAGTTGTCGTCGGCTCGAAAAGTTTTCCCTGTTTTAAAACAATAGGTTAGAGAACTCGGCGAGGCTTTGCCGCTCTGGCACGGCAGTTGCTTGCCGGGAGGTGTCATACGTCAATACGACACCCCCATGAGCACACCCGCCAGTCCCCCCATCCGCATCGCGTGGATAGACCCGACCGGTCAACCCGATCCCGCGGAGCAGGCCAAAGTGGCCGATCTGGGCTTTGAGGCCCGACATGTGCTGGAGCCCAGTCAGCTGATCACATCGCTGGCGCATCTGCAGGCCCTGGTGCTTAGGGTCGAGCACGACACCGATGTTCTGGAGGAATGCCTGACCCTGGCGCAGATGCCGGGGCGCCGACTGCCTGTGGTGTGTCGAGTTCCCCCGCATCGGCTGGACCTCGCCGCCCAGGCCACCAAGCTGGGCGCCGATCATGTGCTGTCAACTCAGGAGTGGAGCACCACCGCGTGGAAGGTGGTGGCCAACAGCCTCAAGGCCGTGGCCATGGCCACCGCACAGCCGCCGCGCAGCGTGGTCTTCGTGGATCCGGCCAGCCAGCAGTTGCTGGCTTTGGCGCAGAAGGTGGCCACCACCGAGGTCAGTGCATTGCTCGTGGGGCCCACGGGGGCCGGAAAGGAAGTGCTGGCCCGAGTGCTGCATGAGGCCTCGCCCCGGGTGCGAGGGCCGTTCGTGAGCCTGAACTGCGGGGCTTTGCCCGAGCAGTTGATCGAGGACATGCTCTTCGGCCATGAAAAGGGCGCCTTCAGCGGGGCCATTCGAGACCACCAGGGCGTCTTCGAGCAGGCCCAGGGCGGGACCGTCTTCCTGGACGAGATCGGCGAAATGCCCCTGCATCTGCAGACACGGCTGCTGCGGGTGCTGCAGGAGCGCTGCATCACGCGACTGGGCG
>CAYYYC010000070.1:0-2302 GCA_964475695.1 uncultured Rubrivivax sp. | reverse complement strand
CCCCTGGCGCAGCGTCCGCTGGACATCCTTCCCCTGGCCGCGCATGTGCTCCAGCAGCATGGCACGCCTGGAACCCCCTACCGCATCACCGACGAAGCCCGCCGCCGGCTCCTCCAATACCACTGGCCGGGCAATGTGCGTGAACTCGGCAATGTGATCCAGCGCGCGCTGGTGCTTTGCCCGGATCGAACGCTCACCGAGGAACACCTGCTGTTTGACGATGATGTCTTTGGCCAGGACGCGGTTCAGCTGCCTGCAAAGCCCAGCCAGACAGGCCCCGACGCTCAGGCCGAGACCCCGCCTGTGTCCGGCCACGGCTTCGACGGCTGCGCAAGGCCCACACACGCCGAAGAGCCGATGCGGGATTCCGCGGGCGAGTCCGCCCTCGAGTCTCGGGCATCGACGCCACAGGTGTTGCCGGCACAGGCGCAGCCATTGCCGGCGTCTTTGCATGAAACCGGCGAGACCGCATGGACAGCGCCCGCCGCGGCTGCGTCCGGTGGCGCCGGGCTGCAGTGGGCGGTTCGCCACAGCGAGCTGCGCGTGATTCAGGACGCCATCCGAAGCACCAAGAGCCGCGAGGCTGCGGCCAGGCTGCTGGGCATCAGCCCGCGGACCCTGCGCTACAAGCTGGCGCAGATGCGGGACCTGGGGATGATGGCCGCCGAGTCGGCGGCCTGAGGAGAACGCCATGATCGACAACGCCACTTCCGTATCCAGCATCCAGTCGATGTTGCGCACCATGGCTGCTTACCAGAATGAGGCTGCGGGTGGGCTCCAGGGGCTCAATGCCCCGATGCCCGGTCTGCAGCCGAGCAAGCCCCAGGCGCCCGGGTTCGGCGACGCGGTCGAGCGCGCGTTGGCGCAAGTCAACGAGGCCCAGCAGAAGGCCAAGAGCCTGCGTGAGTCCTACGAGCTGGGCGAGCCGGTTCCGCTGACCGATGTCGTGATCCAGATGCAGAAAGCCTCATTGGCCTTCGAGGCGACCCTGCAGGTGCGCAACAAGGTGATGAAGGCCTACGAAGACATCCTGAACATGCCGGTTTGACCGCGCCCTAAAGGACCACCATGGCTACTGCCACACTCAACACCGCCGGCACCGCCGGCATGGCTGCGGCCGATGCGGGCAGCCTGACCGCTGCGCCGGCACAATCGGGCGCGACCTCGGGCGAAATCGCCCTGGCTCCGGCGACTGCGTCGGCGCCAGAGGCCACGGCTGCCGGCGGATGGGCCGGCATGCGCGCCAACCTGGAGCGCATGCTTTCCCAACCTGCGGTCAGGCGTGCCCTGCCGCTGATTGGCGTTGTGGCGGTGCTCATGATCTTCGGGCTGTATTACGCCTGGATGCAGTCCACGCCCTACCGTCCGCTGATGCCGGGGCTGATGGAAGCCGACCAGCAGGCCGCCTTCGAGGCGCTCAAGACAGCCAACTTCAAGCCCCAGATCGACCCGAGCAACGGCCAGCTCAAGGTGCCGGCCGACCGGTTCCACGAAGCCCGCATGCTGCTGGCTTCCCAGGGGATTCCCAAGCAGGGAACCACCGGGATCGAGGGCCTGAAGGATTCCACCTCCATGACCACCAGCCAGTTCATGGAGCAGGTTCGTTACAACGCGGCCGTCGAGCAGGAGCTCGCGCGCAGCATCCTGCAGATCGGCAGCATCCAGGCCGCCCGGGTCCACCTGGCCACACCCAAGCAGAGCGTCTTCGTGCGCGACCGCGTGGCGCCCAAGGCCTCGGTGGTGGTGTCGCCCTACCCGGGGCGCTCGGTCTCGTCCAAACAGGTTCAGGCCATCGTGCACCTGGTGTCCTCGAGCGTGCCCTACCTCACCCCCGAGGGCGTGACGGTGGTGGACAACCTGGGCAAGCTGCTCACGGAGTCTCCGCTGGAAGGCAAGCTCGGCCTGACCACGGCGCAGGCCATGCACAAGCAGCAGCTGGAGGAAACCTACCGCGACCGCATCATGGGCATTCTCAGCCCCATCGTGGGTGAGACCAATGTGCGCTCGCAGGTCAACCTGTCGCTGGACTTCACTCAGGTCGAGAGCACGACCGAGGACTTCGACACCCGAGACAAGGGTCCCCGCACCCGCTCGGAGGTGCTTAGCGAGGAGCGTCAGGCCGCGCTCAGGGCCGAGGGGATTCCCGGCGCGCTTTCCAACCGTCCGCCGGAGAACGCCGCGGCCACGGCCAGCGCCCCGGGCGCCGGCGAGGCCACGACCCAATCGTCCCGCAGCACCCGAAACTATGAGCTCGACCGCACGATCCGCCATGTGCGCAATGCCATGGGCAAGGTGGAAAAGC
>CAYYYC010000069.1:6204-9881 GCA_964475695.1 uncultured Rubrivivax sp. | reverse complement strand
TGGACGAGAGCAAGAATCGCCGCGATGTCGAGCAGCGGCTCAAGGATGCGCTTCGCCAGGACCGCGCCAGGGTCCAGTTCTCGTCGATCAGCAAGTTCGGACTGCTCGAGCTCTCGCGTCAACGCCTGCGGCCGGCTCTCTCGGAGGGCTCGCACATCACCTGCCCGCGTTGCCAAGGCACCGGGCACATTCGCGACACCGAAAGCTCGGCTCTGCAGATCCTGCGCATGGTGCAGGAAGAGTCCATGAAGGACAACACCGCGGCGGTCCATGTGCAGGTGCCCGTTGAAGTGACCTCATTCCTTCTCAACGAAAAGCGGCAGGAGATTTCCCGCATCGAACTCAAGCAGCGGGTCAACGTGCTGCTCATCCCGAACCCTCATCTGCAGACGCCCAACTACAAGCTCGAGCGGCTGCGGCATGACGACCCTCGACTGGAGTCCTTCCGCGCCTCCTACACGATGATCGAAGAGCCGCAGGACGAGCTGGCGGTCACCCGCCGCGAAAAGGCCAAGCCCAAGCTTGAGCCCGTCATCAAGGGTGTGCTGCGCGACGAGCCAGCCCCGCCCGCGGCTGCCGATGCAGCCGGCGCCGATGGCCAGCGCGCTGCAGCCGGGGCGGGCCGCGCCAGGCCCCAGGCGCAACCGCGCCCCACACCCCAAGCGCCTGCCGCCCCATCTTCCGCCGCCCCGGCTGCAACCGTGCGGTCAGGTGGTGGCCTGATGGGATGGGTGCGCCGCCTGTTCGGTGGCAGCCCCGGCGGGTCGCCTGCGCCTGAGGTCAGAACCGACACCGCAGCCGGCACCGCGGCGCCGAGTGGCGCTCAGGGCCAGGGCATGGGCCAGGGCAAGGGTCGTCGTGATGGGCGGCGGGATGCCCGTGAAGGACGCGAGGGGCGTGAGCCCCGCGAAGGCCGTCGCGGCGGGGGTGGTCGTGGTGACAGCACCCGCGGCGAAGGGCGGGCAGAGACCCGCGACACCCGTGAGAACAAGGATGAGCGCACCGCGCGCAGCGAGCGGCGACAGGAGGGACGGCGCGAAGTCGAACAGCCCATCGTGCGCGAGGGCGAAGAGTCACGCCCGGGCGAGCGGAGGGATCGGCGTGATCGTCGGGGCGCCACGCGTCCAGAGTCGGCCGAGCAGTCCGCAGCGCCTGAGGCAGCACTGGCCTCTGAAGAGGGTCTGCAGGGGTCTCTCGGCGCCGCCGAGACCGGCGCCTCTGTCGACTCCAGCGATGGACGTCGGCGGCGCCGGCGAGGCGGCCGTGGCCGGCATCGCGAGGAGGCAAGCCAGGATTCCCAGGGTGCGGATGGGGGGGGCGCATTCGTCGCCGAAGACTCGGCCGCTGCGCCGGGCTTGCAGCGCGAATTGGCGCCGGAGCCTGCGCCTCAGCCCGGACCCTTGCTCATGGCATTGGGCCAGACGGCTGGGGCCGACAACGCGCATGAGCCGGCGCCGGCTGCAGCCCGAACCTTTGCCCAACCTGCGGCGCCCTTTGTGCTGCCGGTTCAGGCCCTGGAATCATTGGCTGCCGAGGCCGGATTGCAGTGGATTCAGTCCGATGCCTCGAAAGTGTCGGCGGTGCAGCTTCTGATTGCGCAGACGCCGCCGGCTCCGCGAGTTCCGCGCCAGCCCAAGCCAATCGCTGCGGTCGACGAGGGCCCGCTGGTCTTGGTGGAAACACGACGGGACCTTGCGCAGCAGCGCATGCCCTTCGATCAGGTCTCGTGAAGCGACGGGCCGCTGGAAGGACCGCTGGGGGCGGTCGCCAGCGGCCGCACCAGGAGCATGGACAGGCCTCCCAAGAGGACCAGGCTCCCGGCAAGCATGACCGCGTTCCGTGAGTCACCGCCCAGCCAGCTTGTGTAGTACAGCGGCAGCGTGGCCATCTGGATGAGCATCGGGATCACGATGAACATGTTGAATATCCCCATGTACACGCCGATTCGTTCGGGAGGCACGCTGCCGGCGAGGATGGCGTAGGGGTTGCCCATCAGGCTGGCCCAGCCAAGGCCGACACCGATCATGGGCACAAAAAGAAGCCAATGGCTCTGGATGAACGGCAGGCTCATCATGCCCAGTCCCGCCAGGCTCATGCAGACCACATGCACATCGCGAGGGCCGAATCGGCGGGCAAAAGGAACCAGCAGGAAAGCCGTCAGGAAGGCCACCGCGTTGTAGAAGCCGCCGATCTGGCCGTTGACCAGGACCGCGTCGCGAAATCCCGCGCTGGCGGGGTCTGTGGTTTCGAAGAGCGAGCGAGCCAGGCAGTGTGCGATGTATTGCCAGTAGATGCTCAATCCGTACCAGACGAAGAACATCATCAGTCCCATCTGACGCATCGCAGGCGGCATTTCACGGATCGCCCGCAGAATCTCCCGAAGCGCGGCTGCAACACCGGCGGGCTTTCGGCTCAGGCGCTCCACCTCGGCCGAATCCAGGGGCAATTCCCTGACCCGCAGGACCGAGTAGAGGATGGTGCTGATCGAGAGCACGGCCCCGATCATGAAGGCCACTTTGGTGATCAGCGGGATGTTGTTCTCGTCGACCGCATCCTTGTCGAAGCCCAGCCCGAAGACAAGGATCGACGGGGCAAGATAGCTCAGGGTCTGGGCCAGGCCCGTGAAGGCCGCCTGACACAGGTAGCCCAGCGAGTGCTGGCTCGCATCCAGCCGATCGCCCACATAGGCACGATAGGGCTCCAGCGTCACATTGTTGGCCGCATCCAGGATCCACAACAGGCTGGCCGCCATCCAAAGCGCGCTGCTGTGGGGCATGGCCAGGAGGCAAAGCGAGCACAGGATCGCGCCAGCCAGAAAAAAGGGAGTCCGGCGGCCCAGCCGCGATGTGGTGCGGTCGCTGAGAGCGCCCACAATGGGCTGCACCAGCAGCCCGGTCACCGGGCCGGCCAGCCACAGCAGCGGCATGCTCGATTCCTCAGCCCCGAGATAGCTGTAGATCGGCCCCATGTTGCTCTGCTGCAAGCCAAAGCTGAACTGCAGGCCGAGAAACCCCACATTCATCTGAAGGATCTGCGAAAGCGAGAGGATAGGCTTGAACATGGTGTGTGCAGCTCAGTCAGAAGGCGGCGCTTGCGATCTCCGCGCTGCGGGGGAGGTCTGCTGCGCGGCGCGAGCAGGTGATGGCTGCAGCGCGTCCCGCGCACTCCAGAGCCGTGCGCAACTGATCGACATCGATCGAATGGAGTGCCTGCGGGCTCAGGCACCCCTGGTCGGCCAGGGCGGCCAGCAAGGCAGCCTGGAAGCTGTCCCCGGCTCCCACCGTGTCGACCACATCCACAGTCGCCGCGCCCAAGTCCAGCCTCTGTCCCCGGTACCAGGCCGTTGCCCCGCGAGCGCCATCAGTCACCACCACCAGGGCCACGCCGGCGCGGATGGCGCGATCCGCAAACGACTGCGGCGAATCGTGCAAACCGGCAAGATCCAGGTCCTCGCAGCTGGCCTTGACCAGGTGCGCGCGCGACAGCATCCAGTCGATTTGCCCGGTCCACTCGGCCGTGTCCGGCTGTGCAGCCAGCCGCACATTGGGGTCATAGGAGATCAGGCAGCGGTTTCGCTCACGCTCGATCAGTCGGCGCTGCACGCCCGCCGAAGGCCCCATCACGGTGGTGTAGGAGCCCACATGGATGCAGGCGACGGTATCCGGCCACTGCTCGAG
>CAYYYC010000069.1:0-6194 GCA_964475695.1 uncultured Rubrivivax sp. | reverse complement strand
CATAGCAGGGCCCGCCCGAGTCATCGACCCCCACGAGACTGATCGTGGCCGGTGCGGGACTTCGCTGGACGAGCCGCGTATCCACCCCTTCATCCTGGAGCGCCTTCATCAGGCGCTGGCCCAGAAAGCCCGCCGAAATGCAACTGGCCAGCGCCACGGAGTGCCCCAATCGGCTCAAGCCGATGGCCACATTGAAGGGCGATCCTCCGGCTCGAGCGTCCAGATGCAAGCCGCCGGACGCCTGCTCGCCCGCATAGATGTCGAAGAGCGCCTCGCCGCAGACGACGAAGCGCGGGCCCTGACTCATGGCAGGGCGTCCAACGCGTGCCGATAGACCGCGTCAAGCATCAACTCATCCCAGGGCAAAGGAGGCTCCTGCGGCAGCAGGCGCCGTCGGCGCCACTCGCTGTCGCGGTCAGGCTGCCAAAGCCCGGTGGCTGCAGCCTGGTCCAGGCCGTCGAGCAGTTCGTCGACCGCAGAGCCGCCATCAACCAGGCTCTGATTGCAAAGCAGAACCAGATCACAGCCTGCGTGCAATGCGAGGACCGCCGCCTGCGTATAGCTCAGATCGCCGCCATCGACATGGCGCGCACCCTCCATGCTGAGGTCATCGCTGAAGACCGCTCCGGTGTAGCCCAACTGCCCGCGCAGAATCTCGCGCAGCCATCTTGCGGAAAAGCCCGCAGGGCGCGAGTCGACCTTTGGGTAGACGACATGCGCCGGCATCACACCGGAAAGGCTGGCGCTGAGGTGGGCGTAGGGCAGCGCATCGTCCGAAAGGATGGCCTTGAGGCTTCGTCCGTCGACAGGCACATCGGTGTGGCTGTCGGCCCGCACGAAACCGTGCCCGGGAAAGTGCTTGCCGCAGTTGTGCATGCCGGCTCGGCGCAATCCGTGCATCAGGCTCTGAGCCAGCGCCGTCACCACACGGGGGTCGCGGTGGAAGGCTCGATCACCGATCACAGTGCTGCCGCCATGGTCCAGGTCCAGAACGGGCGTGAAGCTCAGGTCCACACCGCAGGCCCGAAGCTCCGCGCCAAGGACATGACCCGTGGCGACCGCCGAGTTCATCGCCGCCAAAGCCGCGCTGCCCGCCGTGGATCGGGTGTCGCCCATCCAACGCCTGCCCAGCGCGCGCATTGCCGGCAGCGCAGTGAAACCGTCCGTGGTGAAGCGCTGAACTCGGCCTCCCTCGTGGTCCACACAGATCAACAGATCTGGCCGCAGTGCCTTGGCCTCAGCGGTCAGCTCCGTGAGCTGCCGACGATCGCGCCAGTTTCGCCCGAAGAGAATCAGGCCTGCGGTCAGGCGATGCTTGATGCGGCGGCGGTCATCGGCATTGAGCGCAGTGCCGGCGATGTCCAGCACGACGGGAGCATGTGTTGTCATGCCCGGATTTTGCACAGCGCCAAGCGCAACCGCATCAGGGTTTGCAGACCGATGGGCCCGCCAGCCGCTCGACCACCACAAAGCTCGTAACCCACTGCGTCTCGTCGGAGACGCTGACATGGGCTGTCCAGCCCTGCGCTTCGAACCAGGTGGCCAGCTCCCCACTGAGTCGAACCACCGGCTTGCCGCTGGGCGCGTTGAGCACTTCACAGGCACGCCAGGTCATGGGCCAACGCATGCCGAGCCCGATGGCCTTTGAAAAGGCTTCCTTGGCCGAAAACCGGGTGGCCAGGTAGCTGACGCCGCGCTGCCGAATCTTGGCCAGCCGCCGGTGAAAGACCTCCAGCTCCCGCGGCCCAAGCACCCTTTCGGCGAACCGCGTGCCGCGACGCTCATAGGCCGCCGAAATGCGGCGCATGTCGCAAAGGTCGGTGCCGACCCCGACGATCATGGCTTTGCCTGAAGGCCAATCGCGGCCTGAGCGATGCAACGCAAGTAGGCCTGCACCGTGCGCTCGTATCCCATTTCAAGTGCATCGGCCACCAGGGCGTGGCCGATGCTGACTTCAGCCACTGAAGGCACGGCGCGAAGAAAGTCGATCAGATTTTCGCGGCTGAGATCATGCCCCGCGTTGACTGCGAGCCCCGCCCGCAAGGCGGCCTCGGCGGCCTGAGCGTAGCGCTGCAGGACAGCGGCCTGCCGTCCGGAGCCATGCGAGCGCGCGTACTCCTCGGTGTAGAGCTCCACCCGGTCGGCGCCCGCAGATCGAGCAAGCGGCATGGACTGGGCCACCGGGTCCATGAAGAGGCTGACCCGCACGCCCAAGGCGTGGCACTCGTCGATCAGGGGACGCAGGCGCACGCTGTCGGCGGAAAGGTTCCAGCCATGGTCGCTGGTGAACTGGTCGACAGAGTCGGGCACGAATGTGGCCTGGTGGGGGCGCACGGCGCGCACAAAGTCCATCAGGTTGTGCAGGGGATTGCCCTCAATGTTGAGCTCAGCCCGTGGCCACTGGCGCATCAATTCGGCGATCTCCTCCACATCGCGCGCACGGATGTGGCGCTCGTCCGGGCGCGGATGGATGGTGATGCCGTGGCACCCGGCCTCCAGACAGGCCTGGGCAGCGCGCACCACACGGGGAATCTCCAGATGCCGGGAATTTCGCAGCAGGGCCACCTTGTTCACATTGACCGACAGGGCGGTGTCAGGGCGCCGGTGGGAGTCACCGGCTTCGATCACGAGGGGGTTCATGGGTCGGCTCCAAGGAGGGCCGGCGAACCAAGCCGGCGCAGGGAATGCACCAGCTCTCGAGTGCGCAGCACCGCTCCGCCCAGATGATAGGCAAGCGCAGCGCGCAGAAGGTTTCTCAGGGGAGCCTTTGGGGCCTGGCAAGCGTGTCTGAGCGCAGCCTTGTTGCCCGACAGCAGCGCCGCCTGCAGTCCGAGCCACTGGTGGCCCGCCAACGCATCCTCCTGCGCGCGGGCGCGCATCAGGCCGGCCTCGGGCCGCCAGGTGTAGAGCTCATCGGTCTCGAGGGCGGCCGTTCCCCAGGCCTCCTGCGCCAGATCAGGGAGAAGTCCGAGTTCGCGCAAGAGCAGAAGCTCGAACGCTCGCAGGGAGGACTGAAGGTCCAGTGAAGCGTCAGCCATGGCCACCAGGGTGTCATGGTAGTGGTCGAACAATTCCGTCTGCGATGCGCCCCGAGGCAGAAACTTCATCACCAGTTCGTTGGCGTAGTAGGCGCCAAGCAGGCTTTGGGCCGGCAGCACGCCTGCGCCTGCAGACCACTCGGCCGAGCGCAGTGTCCTGACCTCGTCATCGGCCTGCTGCGCCCGCGGCCGGTTGAGCTGAACATGGACCCGCTGAAACGGCAGGAGCACGCTGCGCAGTTGGGAATAAGGGCGCTTGGCTCCCTTGGCCACGGCCACCAGGCGCCCATCCTGACGGGTGTAGAGGTCCAGAATGAGGCTGGACTCGCTCCAGTCATAGGCGTGCAGCACATAGGCGAGCTGAGCCTGGGGACTGCGACGGCGCTCACTCATAACCGTAGGAGCGCAGGTGATCCTGGTTGTCGGCCCAACCTGAGCGCACCTTGACCCAGAGCTCGAGGAAGACTTTGGCATCAAGCAGCCGCTCGAGATCCTGCCGAGACTCGCTGCCGATGCGCTTGAGTCGCTCTCCCTGCGAGCCGATGACCATGCCCTTGTGGGCCTCGCGATCGACCACGATGCTGGCACTGATTCGGCGCAGGCGGCCCTCCTCTTCGTAGCGGTCGAGAACGACCGTGCACCCGTAGGGCAGCTCATCGCCCGTAAGGCGAAACAGCTTTTCCCGAATGATCTCGCTGGCCAGAAACCGCTCGCTGCGGTCAGTCAGCGCATCCTCCTCATAGAGCCAAGGCTGCTCCGGCAGGAAGGGATCAACGACCGTCAGCAGGCGCTGCGCGTCGGCGGCGCGGCGGGCCGACATGGGGAAGTACTCGGCAAAACTGCGCCGCTCCTGCATGGCCTTGAGCCACGGCAGCAGCGCCTCTCTCCTGTGCACTGCGTCAAGCTTGTTGGCCACCAGGATGACGGGTTTGTGCTCGGGCACCACGGCAAGCGCCTGGGCATCCTGCGGCGTGAACCGACCCGCCTCCACCAGGAAAAGCACCAGATCCACATCGGCGAGCACCGATTGAACTGTCCGGTTGAGGCTTCGGTTGAGAGCACCCGTGTGGCGTGTCTGGAAGCCGGGAGTGTCGACGAAGATGAACTGGGAGCCTTGGCCGGACTCGGGGCTCATGATCGTGCGTACGCCCGTGATGCGGTGCCGGGTGGTCTGCGCCTTGTCGGAGGTGATGCTCACCTTCTGGCCCACCAGCGCGTTGAGCAGGGTGCTCTTGCCCACGTTCGGGCGGCCGACGATGGCGATGAGCCCGCAGCGCGTGGCCATGCCCTTCAGGCTGCCGGCCGTGCACCAGCGCCGGCCTTGAGCTGCTCCAGCAGGCGACTCGCAGCTTCCTGTTCGGCCGCGCGCCGCGATCGGCCCATGCCCGTGCCTGCCAGGGAGAGTGCAGCCACGGTGCATTCGACTTCGAATGTCTGGGCATGCGCCTGCCCACGGGTGGCGACGATCCGGTAGACGGGCACCGCCAGGCGCCGGCCCTGCAGCCACTCCTGAAGCTCAGTCTTGGCGTCCTTGCTCCAACGGTCAGGCTCGGCCGTATCGATCAGGGGGCCGAAAAGCCGCCGCACGACACCCGCGGCGGCCTCGTAGCCCGCGTCGATGAAAACGCCGCCGATCAACGCCTCCAGGGCATCGGCCAGGATCGACGGCCGCCGGGCGCCGCCACCCTTGGCCTCGCCTTCCGACAGTCGAACCAGGCTTGGCAGGTCAAGCTCCAACGCGATCCGGTGCAGAGTGTCTTCGCGCACCAGATGGGCCCGCACACGGGTCAGGTCTCCCTCGGCACTGTGGCCGTATCGACGAAAGAGCAGCGATGAGACGGCCGTGCTGAGCACCGCATCACCGAGGAACTCCAGACGCTCGTTGTGATCGGCACTGAAGCTGCGGTGGGTCAGCGCCCGGGCCAGCAGGCCGGGCTCGGTCCAACGATGGCCAAGCCTGCCCTGCAGCTGCTCCAAGGAATCGGCCCCGGGCAGCATGTTCAATGGAACGGTCCGATGCGACCGAGATTGCCGAAGTTCATCCAGACGAAGAAAGCCCGCCCGACCAGATTCTCGTCCGGCACGAATCCCCAGAAACGGGAGTCCTGGGAGTTGTCGCGGTTGTCGCCCATGACGAAGTAATGGCCGGCGGGCACGGTGCACTGCAGCCCCTCGGCTGAGTAGATGCAGGCTTTGGTGTGGGGATGCTCCATGGCACCCAGAATGAATGGCGGCGCCGCCTTGTCCGTGAGGATGCGGTGACTCTTGCTGCCCAGCGTCTCGCTCCACTGCTGCGCGTAGCGCAGGCTGTCCTCATCGTAGAAGTCGGGCAGAGCCGTCGTCGGCACGGACTGGCCATTGATCGTGAGCTTCTTGTTGAGGTAGGCCACGGTGTCGCCGGGCAGAGCCACCACCCGCTTGATGTAGTCGGCCTTGGGATCAACCGGATACCGAAAGACCACGACATCGCCGCGCTGAACCGGGTTGAGGTCCAGCAACTTGGTGTTGACCACAGGCAGGCGGATGCCGTAGTGATACTTGTTGACCAGGATGAGGTCACCCACGGCCAGGGTCGGGATCATGGATCCCGAGGGAATCTTGAATGGCTCAAACAGGAAAGAGCGCAAAAGGAATATGGCCAGGATCAGCGGAAAAAGTCCCGCGGTCCACTCCACCCACCACGGCGGCACCAACGCCTCCGAATGAGGCTGCTGCGAGGTGTCGTCGGCCTGCGAGATGCCCATCTTCTGAAGCTCGGCCCTGCGGCGCTGGGCCTCAAGCTCCATGTGGCGGGCCGCAGCTTCACGGGCAGGCCTGAAGTGAAGGCGCTCAGCCAACCAGAACAGCAAGGTGGCCAACGACATCAGAAACAGCAGCAGCGAAAAATTCCCCGCCCAACGCCCGAGCCACCAACCGCCCAGGTAGACCCCGAGGAGTCCGTACAGGCCGCCGGCCAGGGGCCCCATCCAGTGGGCCATCATTCGTCCACCTGCAGGATGGCCAGGAAAGCCTCCTGAGGGACCTCGACGGTTCCGATCTGCTTCATTCGCTTCTTGCCAGCCTTCTGCTTTTCCAGGAGCTTGCGCTTGCGGGTGATGTCACCGCCGTAGCACTTGGCCAGCACATTCTTGCGCAAGGCCTTGATGTTCTCACGGG
>CAYYYC010000068.1:0-9988 GCA_964475695.1 uncultured Rubrivivax sp. | reverse complement strand
ACCCCGCCGCCGCCATAGTTCAATGGATAGAACGAGCGCCTCCTAAGCGCTAGATGCAGGTTCGATTCCTGCTGGGGGCGCCAATCAGCGCGTCAGGCGCTGCCTGATCCAGTAGCTCAACACATCCACCACAGCCACCATCAGGAGCATGGCTGCGAGGATGGTGGCCGTCTTGTTCATGTGGAACAGGCCCATGTGGAAAGCCAGCAGCTGCCCGAGCCCGCCGGCACCGACCACGCCCAGAACTGCGGCTGCGCGGATATTGTTCTCCCACCGGTACAGCGTGTAGCTCATGAGTTGCGGCAGAACCTGCGGCAAGGTGGCATAGGCCACCACCTGCAGTCGGCCCGCGCCGTGCCGGCGCAGCGCCTGTCCAGGCTCCGCGGGCGCGTTCTCCAGAGCCTCGGCAAACAGGCGCCCAAGCACGCCTGAGGTGTGCATGGCCAGAGCCAGTGTGCCGGCGAAAGGCCCCAGGCCGGCAGAGATCAGCAGCAGCGCTGCCCAGACCAACTCGGGAATCGAACGCAGAGCATTGAGCACCCAGCGCGTGGCCGCGCGCAACGGGGCACGATCCTGCTCGTGCAGGCGACTGGCCGGGATGGCCAGGGCCAGCCCGGCCAGAGCGGCCAGCGCCGTACCCATCACCGACATGGCCAGCGTCTCCCAAGCGCCCGCAATCACCCGGCGCGAAAATTCCGGCGAGACATCGGGCGGGAAAAACTCCGCCAGGAAGCGGCCCATGCTGCGCAGGGCTTCCATCGAGAGAAACTGCCGCCACTGCAGGTCCAGAGACCAGAAGCTCAAGCCCACAAGCACCAGCAACGCGAGCGTGAACCAACAGGCGCCACAGCGGGCACTGAAGATCGGCGGCGGCAGCCGATACGGCCGGTTGGCGGCCTGCCGCCCTGTTGGGCTCATGCCAGAGCCCTCCTCAACCAAGCGCTGGCCCTGTCAGCCAGGGCCACGAGCCCAACGAAGACCAGCAGCATGGTGGCCACCTCGCCACCATTGAACATCTTCATGGAGTTGTCGAGCTGTTGCCCAAGCCCGCCCGCGCCGACGAACCCCAGCACCACGGAAGAGCGGATGGCGCACTCCCACCGGTAGACGGTGTAGGAAGTCAATTCGCCGGCGTTGGTGGGCAGCAGCCCCCAGAAAAAGGTCTGAAGGCGACCACAGCCATTGCGCAGCAATGTCTGCGCCGGATGGGTCTCGCCACTTTCGAGAATCTCGCCGTAGACCTTGCCCAGCATGCCCGCATAAGTCAGCGCGATGGCCAGGACTCCGGCCGTCGGGCCCAGCCCCACCACCCGCACAAACACCAGCGCCCAGACCAGCTCGGGCACCGAGCGCAGGACGATGAGCAGCCAACGCACGGCCGTTCGCAGCACAGCGGGCAGGACTGCCATGCGGCCGCTGAGCGCCGAAACCGACAGCACCCGCGCGCTCATCAGGCTCAGCGGTATGGCCAGAAGAAGCGCCAGCGTCACGCCCACGGTGGCCATGGCCACCGTCCGCCATGTCTCCCGCGCCACCATCGCCAAAAAATCGCCGTCATGGGCCAGGGGAATGAAGCTCGCCAGGAACTGGCCGGTGACCCGCAGGTTGTCGCGCTCGAGGAAAACCCAGGGACGAAACTCCGTGGCCACGGCAAGCGGCCACAGCAGCACCCCCATGGCCACGCACCAGAACAGGCGCCGGACCCAGGCCGGATCCCGATCGGGAGCCGAGCGTGATGGGTCGATGCGTACTGCCGCGGTGTTGAGGATCGGGCTCATCGGTCGAAGAAGGGCACCTGCTCGCCGCTCAGCGGCACTGCATCACCACAGGCGCAGCAGGCGTGGGACCGGCATCGGGCGCAGCCAATGTCGCCTGACCCTGGAGCTCGTGTTCGAACTGGTCGTAGAGCTGCTGAAGTCGCTGGCGCGTCACGGCTTCGGACGGCAGGTCGAACATCACGCGTCCGTCACGCATGCCCACGATGCGGGGAAAGTGGGCCAACGCCACATCCACCTGGTGCAGCGTGGCCACGAGCGTGATGCCGGCGCTGGCGGTGCGGTCCACGATTGCGCGGATTGCCATCTGCGCACGCGCCGGGTCCAGGGCCGACAAGGGCTCGTCGATCAGCCAAAGGGCCGCAGGCGACACCAGCGCGCGAGCCAGGCCCACACGCTGACGCTCACCCCCCGAGAGGCGGTCCACACGTTCGAACAGCTTGTCGCCCAGGTCGAAGGCCTCCAGCGCATCGAAGGCCGCCGCGATGTCACGGGGGTAGAACAGCGACCGCAGGCTCTGCCAGAGGTTCAGGCCGGGCAACTGCCCGGCCAACACGGAGGTCACCACCCTCTGCCTCGGCGGCAGTGGCGGCACCTGAGGCGCCAGAAAGAGCCTGCCTCTCAAGCCCTGGCGCTGGGCGTGGGACAGAGTCCATGGATCGCACCCGCCGAGCCTGAGTTCGCCGCCGCCGGGCCTGAGCGCCAGCGCCATGACCTGCAGCAGGGTTGTCTTGCCGGCACCAGAAGGGCCGATCACGGCGATCGCCTCGCCGGCCGACACTTTCAGATCCACCGCTTCCAGGGCAGGCCTGGCACCGGGCTTGGCCGCCGGGTGTCGGGCGCTGACCCCGAAAGCCTGGAGCTCGAAACCCGCGGCAGTGGGCTCACCCATGGCCACGGAACTCAGAGCAGGCCCGCACTGCGGGCAGCCGCCTCCAGGCCCTTGTAGTTCTCCGCCGAGGTGGGCACATAGCGCGTGGCGCGGTTGAGCTTGAGGATTTCAGCGTGGGCGGGATCGGCCGGATTGAGGTCAAGGATGGCCTTGCGCACCCGAGCCTGCAAAGCCGCCGGCATGTCCGCATGGACCGACCAGTTGTAGTTGAAGTAGGGCGGCGTGGTGTAGAACACATCGACCTCGCGCGTGTCGACCTTCTGCTCGGCCACGAACTTCTTCCACACCGTGATGTCCAGCGCGGCCGCGTCAACCTTGCCGCTGACCACCGAAGCGATCGTCGCATCGTGCGCTCCGCTGTAGGCAATGCGGCGGAAATCCTTCTCGGGGTTGAGCCCGGCCTGCAGCAGGAAGCTCCGCGGCATCAGGTGACCCGAAGTGCTGCTTTGCGAGCCGAAGGACACCTGCCGGCCTTTCATGTCATTGAGCGTCTTGATGCCCGAGCCCGTCTTGGCGATGAAGACCGATTGGAACTTGGTGTCTTCTTCGCGCTGGGCCAGAGGCACGATCCGCCCCCCGCTCCTGAGATTGGCCTGCACATGGGTGAAACCGCCGAACCAGACGAGGTCCACCTTCTTGTTGACCAGAGCCTCCACCGCCGCCGGGTAGTCGTTGACTGGAGTGAACTCCACCTTCAGCCCCAGTTGCTTCTCGAGATACGAAGCCAGGGGCGTGAACTTGCGGATCTGCTCGGTGGCGGCCTCTTCGGGAATCGTCGTGACCCGGAGAATGGTCTGCGCGTGGCCGATGACGCCCCACATCAGCGCAGCGCCGAGAAGCAGGGACCGCAGGGACGGCAAACGGATTTTGAGATTCATGGTCGCTCGCGGTGTTTGGGCTTGTCGGTCTGTGGGAAGATGAACTATCGCCGATTTGATCCGAATTCATCCAAAGATGCCCCCGCTGCCGCAAGACCCCCTGCGCACGCCGGTTTTCATTCAGATCGGCGGGCCGGACGCGGTGGAGACGAGGCGCCAAGCCAGTGGCGGGCTGCTGGAGCCCCAAGCGCAATGCTCGCCGAAGTTTCTCTACGACTCACTCGGCTCACGGCTGTTTGAAGCGATCACCGAACTGCCTGAGTACTACCCCACGCGCACCGAAGCTTCGATCTTCGAGCGGCATTCTGCGCAGATGGCCGCCGTCCTGCCTCAGGGCTGCACACTGATCGATTTGGGCGCAGGCAACTGCGCCAAGGCCGCCTCCCTGTTCGGGCTGTGCTCGCCACAGGGGTATGTGGCGGTGGACATCTCCGTGGATTTCCTGAGCCAGGCGCTGCAGTGCCTGCAGCGCCAACACCCGGGGCTGGCGATGTGGGGCCTCGGCGCGGACTTCTCCGACGGGCTGGAGCTGCCCGATGTGATTTTGGCGGCCGCCCAGGGGCCCCGCCTGTTGTTCTACCCCGGCTCAAGCATCGGCAACTTCACTCCGGCACAGGCCGTGGCCTTCCTCAAGAGCGTGCACCAGGCTTGCGGGCCGCACCGAGGGAGCGGACTGCTGATTGGCGTGGACCTGGTCAAGGATGCCGCCACGCTGCAGGCGGCTTATGACGACCCCTTGGGCGTGACGGCAGCCTTCAATCTGAACCTGCTGCTGCACCTCAATCGGGTCCTGCAGGCTGACTTCCGGTTGGCTGACTGGCGACACCTGGCGTTCTACAACGACACCGAGAGCCGAATTGAAATGCACCTTCAAGCCCGCCATCCAATCACGGTCTGCTGGCGCGACGAGGGTGGGGAGGTTCTGCGTCGCAGCTTCGCCGCAGGTCAAACCCTGCACACTGAAAACTCCTACAAGTGGACCCCCGAGAAGTTCGCCGATTTGCTGCGCAGCGCAGGGTTCGGCCGGCACCAGCACTGGAGCGACCCCCAATCCCGATTCGCGATCTACTTCGCCGAAGCGGGCTAGTCAGCGTCGTGCGCAAGCGACGGTGCGGAATCCGGCCATCAGGTCGTCGCGATCGGGCAGAAAGAAATTGCGAAAGCTCGGGCTGACCAGGCGCTGTGCGGTGTGCAGGCTGGCTCCGCGCAGCACTCGGTGGCTGCCGAACCACGGCTGCGAATAGTCCCGGTAGGGGTGGGGTGAGAAGCCCGGGTACGGCTCAAATGCGCTGGCGGTCCATTCCCAGACGCAGCCCCAGGCAAAGCCGGGATGCCGACGCGCTGCGCACTCCCACTGAGCCTCCGTGGGCAAGGCTCGCCCGGCCCAGTCGCACCAGGCCTGCGCATCGGCAGCGCTGATCAGGGCGGCCGGCTGGCCCAGGTCGAGGGGCTCATGGCGCCCAAGGCGCTGCCAAGACCACCCGGCAGGCCCATGGTTCAGACCCCGCGGAAGCCGGTGGCCGGTCTCAACCACAAACTCCAGGTAGTCTGCCCAGGACACCGGCCGGTTGTCGATTTCGAAGGCCTGGAGCTCGCAGGCGTGGCCGACCATTTCATTGTCGAATCCAAAGACGCCATCGGTCGCATCGTGCCCAAGCATGAAGCGCTGCGCGGGGATCTTCAGGGTCGACCGCTGCGCGGGCGCGGGCACCGGCGAAGCGCAGTGGCCAGTTGTCCATGCCGAGGGCAAGGCAATCCCCAGAGCCTGAGCCATGCCGATGCTGGCCTCAGCGTGCATGTCCTCATGGGCAAGCACAAGCTGCCAGAAGTACAGATCCCCCCCGCCGTCGGCGGCTTGCTCAAGCGCATGAAGCGTTCGAGCCAGCCCGCGGCCCAATTCCTCGCGAGTGGCCTCGACTCCGGGCAGCCTCAACTCCCAGCGCCGAGCATGCGCTACGGCGCCCGAGTCATACAGCGCGTCGGCATCGGGCAGATGCGACCCCAACCGCTGGTGGCTGGGGTTGCAGCGCAGCCCCAGGCCGAGCTCGCGATTCCGCTCGATCCACCAAGTCTGAAACCAACCCACATGGCCCCACTCCCACAGCGGGGGATTGAAGTGGTCGAGACGAGGCACCTCCAAGCCAGGCAAGGCCTCGCACCAGGCGTCCATCAGCGCCAGAGTGCGTTGGCGGGAATGCCGCAGCCCGGCAGCCAACCCATCCGCCGTGCTAGGAAATCCAGGCGACCGACTCACGCTATAAACCCACCATGGACAAGAGGCAAGCTCGGCCCGTGGTGGCGATCGTCACGCCCGCCTGGGCCCAGGCCAACAACGGGAACTGGCAGACGGCCCGCCGTTGGGCTCGCCTGCTCGGTCCCAAGCATACGGTGCTCCTGGCCGATGGCTGGCCGCAGGGCCGAGTTCAAGCGCCCGCCGACGGAAGACGGGCACAGCTGGGGAGGGCCGACGCGCTCATCGCGCTGCATGCCCGCCGCTGTGCCGACTCGATCGAGGCTTGGCATGCTGCGGTGGGGCCCCAGTCTGCTGCGGTGGTGCTCACCGGGACGGACCTGTATGGCGATCTGCCGGGGCAAGACGAGGCAGCGGCGCAGGCGGTGATGCAGTCACTGCGCCTGGCGGGGAAAATCGTCGTGCTCCAGGACCAGGCCCTGCTCCACCTGCCGCCTGCCCACCGCAGCCGGGCTCGCGTGATCCTGCAGTCGACCACCGCCTGGCGCCCGCTGCCCAAGACAGACCCCGCCACCCGGGGCCTGCGGGCTGTGGTGGTGGGGCATCTGCGGCAAGAAAAGGATCCGGCCACCCTCCAGGCCGCAGCGCTCCTGCTGCGGGGGTCCTCGATCCGGATCGATCACCTCGGTGCGGCCCTGGAGCCAAGCCTGGCGGCGGCCGCGCGGGCGACTGCCGATGCCTGCCCCGACTACCGATGGTTGGGCGCCCTCCCCCATGCACAGGCTCGAAAGGCAATCCAGCGTGCCCATGTGCTGGTGCACTGCAGTCGCATCGAAGGCGGCGCTCACGTGATCATGGAGGCGGTGCGAAGCGGCACGCCCGTCTTGGCCAGCCGGGTTTCCGGCAACGTGGGCATGCTCGGCGCAGACTATGCCGGCTACTTTCCCGCGGCGGATGCCACGGCGTTGGCTGATGCCCTGCGCCGATTCCAGCAGGATGTGGACTTCCGGGTCACGCTGCAGCGACAGTGCTCAGCCCGCGCCGAACTCTTCTCGCCCGAGCGCGAAGGCGCGGAGCTCGATGCGATGGTTGCCGCGCTGTTGGGCGCGGGGCGTCGCAACCGGACCGGCCCCTAGCGGGAAGCGGGAACCGAAGGCCGGAGCGACCGCGACAGGATGATCACGGGAATCAATCCCACCAGCACGATGGCCAGGCTGGGCAGCGCAGCCTCTGCCAGCCGCTCGTCCCGGGCCAGATTGAAGGCCACGACCGCCAGTGTGTCGGTGTTGAACGGCCTGAGCACCAGGGTGGCGGGAAGCTCCTTCATGACATCCACGAAAACCAGAAGCAGGGCAGCCAGCAGGCTTGGCCGCAGGAGCGGCAGGTGCAGACCCACCAGGATCCGCCCTGGCCCGGCGCCCAGCAGCCGAGCCGTTTCATCGATGCTTGCGGGCATGCGCGCATAGCCCGATTCGAGCGACTGAAGCGCCACGGCGCAGAAGCGGACCAGGTAGGCCAGCAAAAGGCCCAGCACCGTGCCCGTCAACACAGCGGACACGCCCCACTGCGAGGACCATGGCTGCAGCCAGGCCAGGGGCAGGAGAATTCCCATGGCCACGACACCGCCCGGCACTGCGTAGCCCAGGCCTGCAGCCTTGGCCCCAACATCAACCCCAAAGTGGAGCAGGCGGTCGGCCGCGGGCCCGCCCTCGAGCGGCTTGAGCCTCCTGAGAAAGGCAAGAGCCAAGGCTGCCAGGACAGCGACCGCCGAGGCCATGAGCGCCAGGCGCAGGCTGGCCCATGCCCAGTGGCCAAAAGCTTCAATGGGCAATCCGAGGCCGGCATGTTGTGCCTCCAGCCACACCAGACGCAGCAAAAGGGCCACCGGCAACACGAATCCCATGAGCACAGGCAATGCGCACAGGGCGAAGGCCAAGGCAGAGCGCGCGCCCTTCAGGGGCAGCGGACGCCCCTCGATCGCTCCGCCTGGACCCTCGCGGCTGTCGGCAAAGCGCAATTGGGACTGCGCGCGCCGCTCGATCCACAAGACAAGCGCCACCACGCCGAGCAAGGTGCTGGCCAATTGGGCCGCAGCCCAGGCGTCATCCATCACCAGCCAGGCCTTGTAGACCCCTGTGGCCAAAGTGTCGAGCCCGAAGAACGCGGCCACCCCATAGTCCGCCAGGGTCTCCATCAGCGCCAGGGCCACGCCCGCGGCAATTGCGGGGCGCGCCATGGGCAGTGCCACGGCGCCAACGCGGCGCCAGAAGCCTGCCCCCAGAAGCCTCGCCGCCTCCATGAGGTGCGCCCCACGCGCCTGCAGGGCGGCACGGGCCAGGAGGTAGACATAGGGGTAGAGCGCCAGGGTGAACAGGACCGCCGCTGCCGGCAGGCTGCGCACATCGGGCCACAAGGCGCCGTGCACCCCCAGCGCCGCGCGCAAGTGCACCTGCAAGGCCCCGCCGTACTGCAGCGCATCGGTGTAGGCGTAGGCCAGGACATACGCCGGCATCGCCAACGGGAGCAGGAGCGCCCACTCGAACCCGCGTCGCCACGGAAAGTCAAACAGCGTCACGGCTGCAGCCGCACCCGTGCCCACCAGAGTCACGCCCAGGGCCACGGCCACCGCCAGCAGGGCTGTGCTACACGCATAGCCCGGCAAGACCGTCTGCCACAGGTGCAGCAGGGTCTCGGCCGCCCGCGCGTCGAAGGCCAGCCATGAAGCCAGGATACCGGCCACGGGCAGGGCCAAAACCGCCACAAACAGGGCGCAGGTCAGTCTGAGCCAGCGCATGGGTCCATTTTTTGAATAGGAATTGTTCTCATTTGAACGCTTCCTCGTATCATAGGGCGATGTTCCTGAAGCTCGACCAGGTCAGCCTTCACTACCCCGGCGCAGGCCGTCCGGCGGTCGATCAGGTGTCACTGGGCCTGCCGGTCGGCCAGATCGGCGTCCTCATCGGGCCGTCGGGGTGCGGAAAGACTTCCCTCCTGCGGGCCATCGCGGGGCTGGAGAACCCGCTGCACGGTTGCATCTGGGTTCGCGACAGGCTGCTCAGCGGCCCGGGCCAGCGCGTGGCGCCCGAGGATCGGCAGATCGGCATGGTCTTTCAGGACTACGCACTCTTTCCTCACCTCACGGTGGCCGAGAACATTGCCTTTGGGATCCGCGGCCTGTCGTCCGGCCGGCGAGCCGGCCGCGTGGCCGAACTTCTGGAAGTGGTCGGGCTGGCCCACGCGGCCCGAAGCTGGCCCCACCAACTCTCCGGCGGACAGCAGCAGCGGATAGCGCTCGCCCGCGCCCTGGCGCCCGAGCCTGAGCTGCTGCTGCTCGACGAGCCCTTCTCCAGCCTGGACATCGATCTGCGCGAGCGGCTTGCGCAGGATCTCAGAGCCATCCTCAAGCAAACCCAGACCACGGCCTTGTTTGTCACCCATGACCAGCAGGAGGCCTTCGCGTTGGGGGATGTCATTGGAGTGATGAACCAGGGCCAGCTGGACCAGTGGGACAGCCCCTACGAGCTCTACCACCGGCCAGCGACCCGGTTCGTTGCCGAATTCATCGGCCATGCGGTTTTCACGCCGGCCCAGATCGTGATGTGCGCCCACGGGCCCTGCGTCCACACGCCGCTGGGCGAAATCGACAACCCCAACGAGTGCCCGCTGCCCGGCGTCTACCCCGATGGCCGCTGCGATCTGCTTCTGAGGGCCGACGACATCGTCCACGACGACGAAAGCCCGGTGAAGGCCTGCATCGAGCGCAAGGCCTTCCGCGGCTCCGAATTCCTCTACACCCTGCGCCTGGCCTCTGGCGAGCGGGTTCTGACCCATGTGCCCAGCCACCATGACCACCACCTGGGCGAGTGGATCGGCATACGGCTTGAGATGGATCATGTGGTGACGTTTGCGCGACAGCCCTCAAGCGGACCGGAAACTTCTGCGCGGCGGTCTGCTCAAACCGACACGATTCCCTAGAATCGGCTCTTCTCTGGAGGAACCTCATGGGCTCGAAAGTCAAGATGGCCGGGCTTCTGGCCGTTGGCGCGCTGGCCGGAGCGCTGACGACGCTGCAGTTCTCCGCCTATGCGCGCGGCGTGTTCGCTCCTCTGCCACTGGAGGAGCTGCAGCAGCTCGCGGCAGTCTTTGGCATCGTCAAGAGCGATTACGTCGAGCCGGTGGATGAGAAGAAGCTCATCACCGACGCCATTGCCGGCATGGTCTCGGGGCTGGATCCGCACAGCCAGTACTTCGA